>JAEOUE010000054.1 GCA_016839515.1 Candidatus Hodarchaeum mangrovi | reverse complement strand
CAAACTTTTTTTAAGACTTTTCTTTCAGATCCTTTTACATATCCAACTAAAGGAATTGAGAAGTCAATTTTTGACAGAATCGAACTAATATCTTGGGCAAGATGTTTTTTTTCTAGATCACTCCAATGGCCAGTTACTGGAATATCATAATGACCTGCAGGAAAAGTATATTCAAGTTCTCTTGGAACAACCCCCAGAGGACTAGTAAGTATTAATTCTAAAATTGAATGACGTTTACTTTTTAAGGTTCGTTTTATTACATTATGAAACAATCGATGGGATTTAGAAGTTGAATAAGGTTTCTTTGCAGAACATGGAAGAAAAATTACACCTTTCAATTTAGAGGGAGGAAAATACCGTGAAGCGATCCTTTCACGAAATCTTATAACTTCTACTCTAGTTAAATCTGTTTCATCTGTGCAAAACATCTTTTTCTTAAAATAAATAGGAGTATTTTCTTCAAAAATGTTTATGGAATCAGCTAATTTTAACATTGTCTTTAAAGAGGGATTTGAATTCGCATAGATTCGAACTAAATTTCTTAAATTTCCTGAATCAATAGCTCTCTTAATTAATGTGAGAACATCTGTAAAATTTTTAGTAGTTGGGTTTAAATCTAGAATAAAATCATTTTTTATTTTAGTATCTGAGTAAAATATGTCTAAATATGTAAAATCAAAGAAATCAATACCCAAATAATTTAAAAACGGCATATAACTACTTGGTACCATTGGAGCAAAAAGCGTTACATTAGGAGGGGTTATTTGTTGAACTGATCGAATATATTGTAATAAGAATTTTGGATGATTTAGGAGAGAAGAGATATCACCAAGCATAAGAACAGACACAAAAGAAGGGGGAGGTATTGTGAGTTCTTTCTGTTGAAAGGGTACATTTAATACAAAAAAATTTGAATTTCTAATGTCTATTTTCTTTAATTGATTAAGTCTTTCAATGAAACTTTCACCTTCATTAAGATATAGACTAGAAGTGTCCCAAGGAATGACATGAAAGGTAGGTACAGATGTTTCTAAAGTATTTATAGGAAATAAATCTTCCAATGCTTTTAGTTCATCAATATTTTTATTCTGAGTTTGTAATGAAGGATAATTAATACATTTAATGCTGTAATCGGCTGGTATGTCCATTTTAAAGGCAGGTTGAATCCCTGAAAGCTTTTTAATCTCATTAAGAGTGTGGTTAAGTGTTGTTTGTGATTCATTTTCAGAATAATAACGTGATAAAAATAAATTTGGAGTTTCAAATTGAATATCTTTGAATTGTCCCAATCTCCCGCATCCTTCTACTTTAAAAATCTCAAATGACATTCTTATCTCCTAAATTATTATTTAAATTTATATTATACTGTATCTCAGTATTTTCTTGATTCTTTATTTTCTTATTTAAGCTTAAATCCATATGGAATAATAATAAGAGCCTACTATATTGAGATAGTCTTCTCATATTATGGGAGTTGATAGAGGAAGTCACAATGAATATTTTTGTTACTTATTAGTAATCTCTGACATAAGAATCTCTTGAAAAAAAGATAAGAAATTAACTAATTTGAAGAAGAGAATATCACCTTGAGCATTATATATGAAAATAACTCATTAATAGAATATTTTCGTCCACGAGGGAAAATTGTATGTGTTGGGGATGCTGTAAGTAGTGAGCTCCGGTTATTAAATGAGTTTTTAAATTCAAAAACTGAATCTAGGATACCACTCCTTTTATTAGCTCCAAGTACTTTACCAACGGATAGCTGTGATCAAGCGGTAATTTTTGATTCAGAGAAAATGCTTTCTCAAGTGCAATTTCTTTTAAATTCTTATTTCATTTTTTTTGTTTTTAATTCATCGGAAATTGGAATTTTTCAAATATTAGGAAGTATTCTAGCATCAATTGAATTTTCAGATTCAATTCCTCTCTTTTTTGATACAGGACCAGGATTAAAAACTCAACAAATCAATTTTTTCGGTCCCTGTTATTTTCATTTTGATTTTTCTTCTGAAAATAATCGTAAAAAGTTCAAAATTCTTTTAGATTCTTTAATTACAAGCTTAAATCCAAATTCTGGATTGGGTATTTCCTTTCCTGACTTAATTCAAATATTTGGGAATTCTAAAATTTTACTAGAGGGAATAGCTTATTCAACGGATTTAGATGAGGCCTTACAAGATGCAATAACAACAGTGGGTGATCATCTAGTAAATATCTTCCCAGAAGAATTTGAAAAGTTACAGATCATTTTTATCTCTGTCATCTCATCAAGACCAATAAGTCTTCATTCTATGAATAAAATCACAAAAAAATTAATAAGCACATTTGGCAAGGAGATTGAAATTAGATTTACAAATGCAATTAATTCCGAAGTTCAAGAGTATAATGTCTCATTAATTCTTACTGATTTTAATCCAGTTAACAGTATCTTACCCCGCTATAGTGGATTTGATGAGTTAATTGAAATTCAACAAAAAACACCATGTTCAAACAATCACGATAAAAAAAATCCCCCAGATAATGAATATTCAGAGGAAGAGGAACGATTTAATGTTTTGAGTAGAATATTTTCCACTTCTGAAGTTTATATTTTTGATGATAGCGGACTCCCTCTTTTTGCAAGTCATAAACCTGCAGGCCAAGAAGTTTGTCTTTACACAGGTTTATTTTCTGCTATTCAATCAATGAGTTCAGATTTAATTGGCCATACTCCTGATTTTCTTTCAGCTGGTGATAAACAATGTGTGTTTTTATCTCAAGCCGGTCCTTCAGATATTCAGTTAAGAGGAGTGGCAGTTTGTGCTATAGGACAGGAATCTGTAGCAAAAAGTACTTTACTGTTTTCTATGAATCTAGTTAAAAAATATCTTGAGAAAGGTGAGCCAGAATATGCGATTAATGATAAAATTCAGGGATTGTTGGTAAGTGGTTATAAATCTGGAGCTTTAGAAGGTTTTTTTCAAATAACTGATTTTCATGCAAGTTAATTTCATTTTGATATTTACTTCTAAGATTTAGATAAAGAATTTAATGAATTTTCTGTTTGAATTTTCTCACAAAGTTTCTCAACTAAGGAAAATCCTTCAAATAAATCACGAATACGTGAGGATTCGATATACACCTCCGCAGACCAAAGAACTAAATTCGCTGTTATTCTTGCAGGTTTAAAATCACTTGGATTTTGAAGTTCATGAAAAATTTGATTTCTTAAAGCAAGTTCAACTTGATACATATCCACTATCTCTTGAATGGTCTCCTCTGCTTGCTCAATTATCTCTAAATCTAATGAAGATGGGTTACGATGATCAATTACTTGTTTTTTTATTAACACAAAAAAATCCTGTTTGAATTCCTTTTCAATTTTCTTCATTTCATTAAGAATTTCTGTAAATTGCTGAATGTAAGAGTTAAGCTCGGAAATATTATGATTTATAATATCAGTCAAATAAAATGCAATTCTATCGGGGACTTCTGGGAATTTTTCTAATAAATTTTCAGAAAAAGTACCATTTTTCTGAGTTAGAGTTAAACGAGAAATAATTGTAAGTATAGAGTTAATTATTCGAAGAGATTCGTTTTGGACTGAATTCCACTTTTTTTGAGAAATTTGGATTCGTTTTTTAAACACACGTATCTTTTGACTCAATATCATTCCAAACCATAACGTAAAAAAACATAAACTTTTGTAGCTATATTTCGAGAATGTGGTATATTCAAACAATAAATAAAGTTAATCAATCGAGTAAACATTCATTCATAATCATGATCATTTGTAAGAATTCATCAGATAAAGTTAAAGCATGGGAATAATGGATGAATAAGCTAAGAATACTGATTATTGGCCTTCTTTATATTAATTCCATTATTATTTTTCAGCCTTCGGATTTAATATCGGCATTAGATGAATTTGAAAAAGCTCCTATCTTTAAATCCCAGTTTGAAAATTATACGGTTATAGAAGATGGAATTGGTCAAAAAGGCTTTTTTACTAATGATTCTCAAATGCATAATTGGCTCTTAGAAGATCTAGCTCTAAGTCAAGTTGTTTTTTTCTCAATTTATCCAAATAATAGCTTAATAAAATCAGAATTATCAGTAAAAGTGTTTAATCCAATTGGGATAGAAATTATTTTTCAAGAAACACCATACCCAGTTCAACCCTTTTTGGGTTCATGGACTGTATCAAGTCCTGGTAATTGGTATATTCAAGTTGGTATTTCTACGAGTCCTAACAATCAATCTTACACTATATTAGTATCCATTCCAGAGACTAAATTCAATGAGGCTTCTGCAGAACTAATTAGTGAAAGCCAATACCTAGGTAATTTTTCTCACAATCATGAAGTGCATTATTGGAAGGTGGTTTTGGCTGAAAATCAAAATGGTACCTTATTTTTGAAAGAAGGAACACCAAATGTACTTTTAGATTCTGAAATTACAATATATCCGCGTTCGATTGGTTTACAAAACCCTGTAATTAGAGGAGCTCAAATAAAACCAGCAGAGGGGTCATATAATTTCACTTGGATTGCTAGGTCAACCGATACTTATATTATAAGAATTAATCATTTAGTTGAGTTAGGCTTTCCTATTGGAACATACAACATTTCGTTTTCAGCTCAAAGTAGCGGGTACAATTTTGACACAGCAAATATCCTTCCTCATAATAAGACAATTTCAGTTAATCTTGAAAGGGGTTATACTCCCCGAATAAAGTTCTATTTCTGGTTTGAGGTAAACTCTAGTCCTTCAATAGCAAAAATAAGTGTTTTTGAATTTAATTTTACTACTAATTCTGTTTTAGATTTTGCTATCGTGGAGATTTTCGATGAATGGGGACAGAATCGACTCTTCATTGGAGATGAAGGCCAAGAGCTAAGAGATGGCGAAATTAATTACACGGATACTTTAGATGGAGGAAAATACTATCTTGTAATTTCTCCTCAAAGTAATGCAGTAGGGACCTTTGGAATCTTATATGAAGTACGATTACCAAAACCCTTCATTTGGAATCCCTTCTCTATATTTCTAACCTTTATTTTTCTACTAGCACTACCAGGATCATTAATATACATTAATCATACAGGAAGATGGTATCGTATAGATCAATGGACTGTTGAATTTTCTTTGGAGGAAACCTATAAATTTTTTAAATATAATTTTAGTGGATTATTTAATATAAAAGAGGTTCCCAATGATTCGATTTTAATTCGGATATCAAGTATCCCCTTACCCACATTTGGAATATTGAATTTCATCGAGTCGTCAGAGTCAGAAACCTTAGTGTTTTGTAAAAGAATAAAACGACGAATCGAATGGGTAATGTTTTTTTTGATTGGTTTTTTTATTTTTGATATTGTAAATTTAATTCATTTTACAATTTTCTCTCAACATTTGTTACCATTCTATATTGCTAACCTCACAGAGTTATTTCTGAGTCTTGCGGGGCCTACTGTTATTCTAGCAATTTTTGTGTTATTTATTAACATTTCATCTTATATTACCTACACTCAATTAGTTAGTCGTGTTAATTTTATTGTAAATAATTATGCACATACAAAAACTGAAGGTATAATTACCCCAAGTATTGATCCTGCACAAGCATTGAAAAATATCAATTATGTTCGGGTCCTTTGGAATCAAGCTAAACATGCGTTTAAAGAAAATAATTATGAACTTTTTGTGATAAAAGCAGATGCAGCAGTAAAAAATCTTCTAACTACTCGTTATTTACAAATTGTTTCTAACAATCTTTACGATAAACCTGATTTTCAGGTTCAAATAACAGAATTAAGAGAACGTGGATTTGATCTTCCAAACGACAAAAAAATTGCACATTTCCGTAATTTACGAAATAGGATTGTACATTCATCCGTTACCTTAGATGAAAAGGAATCAGTTGATTGCTTTGCTTTTTATTCAACATTTATTACTCGATTAGGTCTTAGACCAACATAACCTAAGAAATTAATTTCATGGAACGTTATAATTTTCAATGAAATGTTTTTAATTGCATTTACCATAATACTTATTTAAAGGGTCTACCTATTAATCGAGTAAAATAGCACATTAGCAGTCTTGGAGGTTGTTGTCACGGTCGAGACTATAGTAGAAGAAGCTGAACTCCCTGATTCCTGTAAAAAAGTATTCAGCGTTATTATAGAAGAAGGGCCTCTAAGTTCAAAAGAAATTGTGTCAAGAGTATCCTGTTCTACTCGGTCAGTTCGATACGCACTAAAACGACTTTTGGATAACGAATATGTGGAAAGACATCCATGCCTCGAAGATATGCGTCAGACAGTATATAGTGCAAATATTAACCTTTTCAAGGGAGAGATGTCGGCACTAAGAAGAATACAATGACACTATCGTAATTGAAGAAGAAAATTCTTCTAATAGCATTCTTGTAGAAAAAATTTTGCCTTGAATATTATTCTGTGTGACTTCCCCCAAGTTTAATGGATGATTTAGCTAGTCTAATTTGATTATTTTCAATAAATCCTTCCGCACGTAGAATATGTCCTTCAAAATGAGTTTTATCTAAACTAAATCTTACCCCAATGCTAAAATTAAATGTTTCGCCTTCGACAAGAGTTGAAATCAACTTTTCAGAGGTACCTTCATAAATTTCAACCTCTTTTGGGATTTGAACCTTAATTTCTAGATTTTGAAGAGCAAGTTTTCCAATATTTTCAGCACGAATGGTTACAAAATAGTCCAAATCTTCTTCTATGGTATCTGATTCCATTTTTATTTTAAGAGCTGGGGTAGCATCATTAACATTAATAGAAAGGGTATTTGATAAACCTGGATAATCACCTTCTTCCGAAGGAATAATATATTGTAATGATATTGGTCCAATTTCCCATTTTCCAGGTAGATTTGGTATTAAAGTAAAAATGCCTGTATAATTTTCCCCAGTACTCATTTTTAAAGGGAGCTCAGGCATTGTTGAACTAATCAACCTGAAATTAGTGGTTTTTAAATTTAATGTTTTGATGGCTAAAGGTGCATAGGCTGTAAGCTTCGCAGAGACGGAAAATTCTTCACCTTTTTGAATTTGGTCTTTCATCTCTAGATTAGTAAGAGATATTTCAACTTCACATAAAGAACACCTCTGCATTACAAGTTCTGCAGTTTTTAAAATTGTTGCAAAGCCGAATGGAAGACCAGTTTTTGGAAGGTTTTTCTTCTCTAGAAATGTATCACTTGAGTGAATAAGATTCCAACTTACCTGTATAGAATTAGAATATTCATCCTTAGGATTAAATTTAAGTTTTTTATACATTATAGCTAAGAACTTGAAGTCTTTTTCAGCAAGATGAATAAGAAATTTCATATATTCAAATTTAAACTTTGAGATAGGAGGATTTTTACTTATACGAGCCATTAATAATCCCCGCTCTATATCTTTTAAGATCTCTTTAATGGTGTATTTGGAGTTAAGACGAGAATCTAGTAGGTCATAATATAATGTAAGGGAAAGTTCATGCATTTCAGCTTTCTCTGCGCTCAATGCAGCATTATCCAAACAAATAATCTGATTTTCTAAAGCTCCTTGCTTTTGAAAATGTTTATATGCCTTTTGAAATGATTTTAAGGCCAATTTATATTGTTTTTTCGAATATGCTTCTTGGCCTTTCTCTAGATCAAGCTCTGGATTAGGTTGAAAGAATTTTTTTAAAAAGGACATTATAATCACTTGATAATTATTAATGGCTTTAAGAAATTGAATGTTTCAACAAAATAATTGGATTCTCATATTATTTTTGAAAGTTTGTAGTAAAATTGTTGCGTTAGAAATAAGAATTTTGAGGGAATTAGAAAAACCAAATGGCTAGGAAACTAAAAAAATTTAAAGAATAAAAAGGTGAATTCGTTATAGGCTTATAGAGAACGAATAAAATTCATTAATTCTTGTTCACGTTTACGAAGTACTTCTATAACAGTTTCTTTTAGCAGCTGTGCATCTTTTATTGATTTACCGATATCATAAATTCGACGTGATAATTCAACATCTCCCAAGACATAATTAATCCATAACGCTAAATCAGACCTTATAACTGGGCCATCTAACTCACGGTCCTCAAAAAAATCATAAGTAGTTTCTCTAAAGACATGAAATTGAGCAATAGTTGCTGGAATCTCAGGAAGAATTGAGATCAATTCGGGAAGATTGGTAATTGTAGCTAGAACTTTTCCATTACTCCCAAAAAACCGAAAAGCTAGCTCTGGGGAACATTTTTTAAAGGCTTCCTTGGGAAGGTTCTCTTCTAAGTTTATACCAACCACATTCGATCACTGGGAGACTCTTAAATCGTTGCCTTATTAAAGGTTTCCATATTTTTCGGCTTTAATAGGAATTAGAGCACCTCTATGGAATTAGATTTTTTGTTTTAAATTAAGAATTTTTCTTATTTTAGCAAATAGTGGTAAAAAAATAAATGATTTTCTTAAACTTGATCTTCCAAGATTTTTAGAATAAATAAATTATTAAAAACTCTTTAAAATGAACAAAAACCTGAAAAGACCAAAATTCTGATGATTCAAGTTTTGTCACCTTTTTCAAATCATTTCAGCAGTTTGTTTCATTCAAAAATACTATTGCATATGACCAAGGATTTAAAATAGATTACAATATCTATCTTTCAGTTTATTTATAATACTTAAAATGAAGTGATCATTATTCATTTTAAAGGTGGAAAAAGTTGCCCCCTATCCGTGATATAGAATGGGAGATCGCTAAAGGAAAGGTTCTAGAAAACCAGAAGAATGCTGAATTAGCCCAAAAATATGGTATTTCTCATGAGAATAATGTTTCCCGCATCTATTCACGATTTGTTGAAAAAATAGAGCAAACTGAAAAAGATCTTATTCTTGCCATTGAATTGGGTTTGTATAAGCCTACATGGTTAGAGTTAAAGGATAAATCTTGGGATTCTGAAATAATGAACTCACCTTCAGTACCTAGTACCGGGAATCAATGATTTATTCTGAACCAAAACGTGAATAAAGAATTTTTTTTCTTTTATTCATACGATGTTGTAATTTATCAACTGTAGAAGCAACCTCAAAAATTTTACAAATTGGATAATGAGGGTGAGAATAAGTACCAGGAATACTAATGTGTGAAGCAATCCTAAATGGGATTTTTGGCACTAATTTAGAGTTAGGGAAATAGATAGGGAGTTTTAATCCATAACTTTTAATTTTTCGATTAAAAGTATCCTTAATGAAACTTTGGATTATACTACGACCTAATTTTAATTCCCAAAGGCGAAAATTTTCATCAAAGGTAGGTACAATTGAAAATGGAAATAATTCATTATCTTTTATTGTGAAATAAATGGTGTAAAAGCCAGTAATTTCCAGAAAATGGATTATTCTCTTGAAACTATTAATAATTGAATCCTGTGTTAAATTACTAGTAGTAATAAAAGGGAATAAAGCGTTTTTTTCTAATGGATAGAGGAGAGATTGATGATTATTTGGTTCAACTAAGGTTTGGAGACCTAAGCAAATTACTTGTTTTTGGCTCTTCATAAATGCTATAGAATGAATCCTAGAAGCGGGTACAGTAATCCCGCTATAATTTTTTTGAATCTTCTGCAATATAGCTTGGGATGGAATATAAAATGAATTTTCAGGACAGAGAAAAATTATTGGATTAGTTTCTATAATTTCTAGCTCAGAAGCTGATTGGATTATGAAATTTGATTGAATTATTGATTCTTCTCTAATTTTCTTAAAAAAATCATAATCAGAGAGAAATAACTGAGTTGTACTTTTAAATGGAAAAGAATTCTTTATGTTATTTGCAATAGAGGAGAATTGTTTTGCATCTCTATGGAAAGGCGAACATGCTATTAAAAAATCAAATTCTATTTCCTCGATCATAATAAGAGTCAATTCAAAAAGGTATTGGTCAATAGAGCGCTGATCTGGAGTAGAAATCTCTTCTTTAACTGCCTGTTTAACAACTGAAAATTTCCAATTCGCATATTTTCTTACTTCAAGATTACCCATAAGATCAACGGATCCAATTTGTATATCTGGGAATTTGGACTTAATCGAGCGGACTAGTGATCCTACTTCATATCCAATAATCAAAACTCGTTTAGAATCTCTTAATTCTTGCATATGGCTACCCAGATTGAAATTGTGAAAATACTTTTCACATGTAAATTAAAAATACAACATGTTGTATTAATAAATCCAAATGTTGATAAATTAAATTAATACTATTCTATTAATTAGTAGAGGAAAACTTGGTATCATTTTCCGTATAATGATCGTTTGATTAGTTTTAGATGAAGAATGTAGCTGTAAATCATTATAATTTTACAATAAAGCTACATTATTCTTTTTGATTAAAAATTTAGGAGTAAACAGATATGCAAGATGTAAACCGTGATCGATTTCTGTATTTACAAGTAATTATTGATTATCTAAAAATCAACAGCCATAGAATCGCACATCACGTGTTGACAAGGACTCCAAACCCCTTATCATCGAGAGAAGATTTGAAATCTCTTATTCCTTATATTGATGGATATGTTGCTGATATATTAACATTAGACGCCAATTCATATAAAACTTTTGTGAAAAGTGTTCAATTTGATGATTTGGTTGCTCATTTTCATGGAGATTACTCTTTGAATGAGAGTTTATCGGCACTTAAAGGTAAAGGTCTAGAAAATATCCATTATATCTTTGTAACAAATGGGGTATTAATTCCAACTTTGGTGAGTGAAGAATTCTTATCAAATTACAATTTTTTAAAAGAAATAACCTTTTTAGAAACTAGATTTGAACCGAAAAGTATCCATGCCATTGGAAATCCCTCTATTTACCTTAGGAAAGTAGTTAGTCAAATAAAAGAAATATTACCTTTCTTTGAAGAAGTTCTCAGCGACATGTGTAGTTGTGGGGGTATTTATCATAAGGGAAAATATCAGATTAATTATTGGGGAAAAAGTTTACAAATTGAATATTCAGTTTGTCCAAGCTGTGGAATTCAAAAAGAAGCACCTGAAAACGCAGGTCAAGTTATGAATTTCGTACAAAAACTTTCTGCAGAGTAAGAACTAACCTTATTATTAGGAGGATTATCTAGACCAAAATTATAGTGAGAAAAATTCCTATTTTAAAGAATATGGATTATTAAAGTTGATAAATCAGATTATTAAAAAATAGTTCGATATTTCAATCAAGAATGTTAGGAATATAGAAAATTAAAATAAAAATTTGCATCAGATGCTAAAATACTTATGAAGGGAGAAAAGGTGAAAAGAAAAGTCGGTTGCAGTAACCTTAAGAAGAGTAAGTTATTGAACAATCGCTTTTCTTTTCTTATTTAACCAATATACCTTCTTTCTTATAAGGTTTCCTGTTTATACATTTCCTTTTTTTAAGAAAACAGAGTTAAATAGACCGTTTTTTCTTTTAATTTATGACTTATTTTGCTAATGGTATCAAAGTAAAAGCATGATAATGCATCATGTTCCTTCGCATTATCGTATCTATGAATAAGTTCTAACTCGAGTTACTCAACTGATGTAATACACATCAAGTAGCTTCAACAATTTATCCCTATCAAACCACTATTTCGAGGAAAAGGCTAGATGATATTACTTCTTCTGAGGTAAGTAACATTGAAATGCATATCATAAAAATCAATGTAAGACTCTAAATAGGAAATATCGTTTTTTACTGATTTAAAGCCATTATCTCTATTATCTAAATAGTTTTTTATTTAAAAAGTGACTAAACCTCCGATAAAATTAGATTTCTAACATTTTTTCCTTTTCCTTTAAAAACAAGTTTTTAATGATAATATAAAGCTCTTTGCATAGGTTATCAAAATATTGGAGAATAATTATTTTATTCTAGGTTTCCAAGTCAATCTTAATGTTATGTTCTTTAAAGTTGTATCACTTAAGAGAGTCTTGATTTCCAATTTTCAACTGACTTTAAAATTTCTTCTTTAATCTTAATTAAACTTTCCTGAGTTATTGTTTTACTACGAGACAATTTTTCGAGATTTAAAGCAAAACGATTCATTTCATAGGAAATAGTCCCTGAATAAATAAGGGTGAATAGATCATCTTTGCTCGATCTAATTATATTTACCATACCTTGAGCTGAATCAGCATTTTTAATTTTAGCAGCAAATGAATCAAAGAAAGAGGAAACTCTTCGCGAATCCGTTGATTGCAATTTTTCCCTCTCTTTAATTTCGACTGCAATTCCTACTATAGCATTCGCAATTGTTGGTTCTAGCCGATTCATTTCATGAATAATTGTCGTTTCGAGGTTTTCATCAACTATTGCAGTTAATACAACCTTTGGAGTTGAATTAATTACAGTTGAAAGGAGTAATCCTCCTGTTGTCCTCACTGTCATATTAACAAAAGCCCCTGAAAGTTCACGCGATATCGTATCTCCTGTAGAGGTAACAAGACTACTTAATGCACTTAAAGCTAGTTCTACATCTTCGTTATCTACTTTTGAGCGTGTAATTATAGGTAAACCAGATTCATCGGATAAGACACAAATTTTAGCTCCTAAATCCACAATTGAAGCGATTACCACGGATAAAGATTCAACATCTGTTGACATTCAGTTACCTTCCCAGTCTGATACATTAGCTTATATAAGGAATTTATCTTCAAATAAAAAGTGTATGTAAATAAGATTTACGAATTTTCAATAAAGGAATCAATTTGTTCAAGGTACAAATATCGCGATGGGTAAAACTTATAGGAATGTTGGGCAATACCTCCAAATAAGATAATTATACCATTATAATCTTATTAAATAATATTATATCACTGCATTTAGTTTTTAAGTAAAGTAACCCCAATAATTATGGATATTACATTAGTAGAGATGGTCAATATATGGAATTATCTCCAAATGTCGAACGTATTCAATATGCTATTCGGGATATTGTCTCTACGGCAAAAGAGGTTGAAAAAAAGGGAAAAAAACTATATTATTTTAATATAGGAGATCCCGATAAATTTGATTTTGATACACCTAACTATTTAAAATCTGCTTTAATAAAAGCCTTAAATGAACCATTTGCTAACGCCTATAGTGATTCTGCAGGAAATCAAAATCTAAGAAAGGCGATTGCTGATAGACAAGAAAGATTGTGGGGTACTAAACTTAATCCAGAAAAAATCCTAGTGACAACGGGTGTTTCTGAAGCTATATCATTTATCGCAGCTAGTATGGCTCCGAGCATTGAAGTGTTAGTTCCTTCCCCAATATATCCTTCTTATCTTTCGTATTTCAATTTTTATAATATAAATCCAATTCAATACAATAATGATGAAAAAAACCATTGGTATCCTGATATTGATGATATTAGAAACAAATTAACCTCAAAAACGAGAGCAATTCTTCTAATCAATCCTAACAATCCAACAGGGGCAGTATATCCTCCTAAAGTTGTAAAAGAAATCACTAATGTAGCTGGGGAGAATGATCTTCTGATAATTTCTGATGAGATTTATGATCTCTTAAGCTTTAAAGATAATTTTAAATCAACAGCTTCATTAACTGATCTTCCCGTTTTGGAATTGAATGGTATTTCAAAAACATTTTTATCTCCAGGATGGCGACTAGGATGGGCAAACTTGAGAGATGATGACGAGAAATATACTAATTTTTGGGAAGCTATGGCCAAACAATCACGAATAAGATTATGTTCAAATTCTCCAATCCAGATTGCAGTAAGTGAAATTTTGAATAAACCAATGGATTTTCTTCCCAATGTTAAAAAGAAAATAGAAAACCGCGCATTATATTTCGTCAAAAGAATAAATGAGATGGATGGGTTATCAGTTTCTCCTCCCGAAGGAGCATTCTATGCTTTTCCTAAAATTGAGAAAAAAATACCTGATCGTCAATTCGTTCTAGAACTATTAAAAGAAACAGGAGTATTATTTGTATTTGGAAGTGGCTTTGGAGAGTTAGGGAAAAGTCATTTTCGATCTGTAGTTCTCCCTCAAGAAGATGAAATGACAATTGCATTAGATTTAGTGGAAAAATTTCTTAAAAAAATTCCATAGAATTACAAATGAGATGTGTAGAGGATGACAAGGATAGACGAAATCAAGAAGATCGAGCTATACCCAATTATAGGGACAGATAGCCACCTTAATGTAAAGGGATTAAAAGATGAAGATGGACGCAATAGAACAGGGTTTTTTATCACTGGAATGAGATTTATCAACATTGAACAGCCTGAACCTCGCCGGATAAGAGCTCGGATTTCTTGGAATATCGAAAATCAAGCTATAGAAATTGAAGAAAATGTCTCCAGTATGATGAAAAGAGGTATTGCACTATCAGTTTTTTCTATAGGAATTAAGGAGGGTGAAAGTGGGTTAGAATTTCAAGAACCAGTCATCATAAGAGGGAATCCCGAATTTACAGACCATTCATTCGAAGGAACCTCAATACGATGTTCTTGGATGGATAGCCCATTAATGTTAGAGCTTTCATCTTCAGAAGGACGATTCTTATCAACTAAATTAAGAACTAAGCAACAAATAGTTGAAGTTAGAATCGGTTAAAGGATTAAATCAAATTTTTAGTGAATTACCTTTTTTTCCTCTTAATTATTCTTAAGATTTTGTTATCTAGAAATAAAAAAACACTTTCTAGGTTATGACAACTTATTTATTTTTCAATTTGATTTGTAAATCTCTTTAAACAAAGAAGAAAAAAAGATTTAATAGTACTCTTCTTCAATATAATGATTGTTAAAGAACTCACAAACAGGTGTTCTCTCGATGGTTCCTGATGAAAAAGATGATCCTGAACAGATTGATCCTGAATTGAGAAGAATAATGCAGATCCCTGATGATCAAGAATTACCCCCAGATGTTTTATGTGATGTGATGATTAGAGCTTTAGAGAGCAATCAATTATTGATTCGAACTTCAGCAGTAAATCAATTAGTAGATTTGGGACTAAATCATTCCCAAATGGCTATCCCAAAGATTTTAGCAGCTTTAGATCCTGCTATTGATTATTGGACCGTCCGCTTTGGAGCTGTAGAAGCATTAGGAGAGATTGCAGATAAAAGTACTATCAAACCTCTAATAGAGTATTTACAAAAAGATGATGATCCAGATTTTCGTGCAATGATAGCTAAACAGTTTGGAGAAATGGGTTCTGTTGCCCTTGAAGCTGGGCCTGCATTAGTTGAAGCATTATCAACTCGAGATCATTCTGAAATCAGAGAAAATGCAGCCTATGCGCTCGGAAAAATTAGATATAAAGCCTCTATTAACTCTTTAAAAGAGACACTGGCTAAAGAGAAAGATAATTATGCAAAACGGAAAATTACCTGGTCCTTAGGAGAATTTGGGGATCAACAGGCTGTGGATATTTTAATTCAAACATTAAAGGATTTCGATAAAGAAACACGTGCAAATGCAGCCGAGGCATTAGGGAAAATAAAAGAAAAAGTATCTATTATTCCTTTACTTAAATCTACTCAAGATACAGATGTGGAAGTGCAGACAAAAGCGATAGAAGCATTAAAGAAGTTCTCTGAAGGTGATGTGATATCAGAGGTCGAAAAAATGTCTGGGGGAGATAGACTAGTAGCTATTCAGCTATTTGATGAGTATCTCTTTAATATTGAAAATGAATTAATTGTTCAGAAGGTAAAAGCTGTTAGAGAACCTATCATCGCTGAATATAGAGGAGAATTAGCTAAAATCAAAACAGAACTCGAGACTTGTAAAGTTTTCGTAGAAGAAGTATTTGGAAAATTATTAAAGATTTCAAAAGATGAAATAAATCAGCTACTTGTTAAAGACATCCCTCAGATTGAATCACGAGTTGCATCGATTCAGCTATATAAATTTCGTAAACACAAATGGCTAAGGAATGATCTCTTTTTCGATTTAGATCAGGTAACTTCTCTCTATCGTGAAGCAGGAATAATGGTATCCGAATTAAGAGATAACGCCTCAAATTTGCTTAAAAGAAAGGTTGATGAAGTACAACCATCAGAAAAGTTAAGTAATGACCAGAGTTAAGAGATAAGATGGTTAGTCCATTCGAATGATCTTAACGCGTTTTCCAATCCAGCTTGGAGGTAAATAAACTCTTCCTGAGTTACCTGATTTTTTTACTTCCTTTTCCAACATCTCCTCTCCATAAACTTCGAATTTACTTTGTCTTAATGAGTCACTCATAATATTAATTTGCCCCTTAGGATGTTTTCCCAATTTTAAATTCCAATGTGAGGTAGGTGGAGAGTTTAAAACCAACCGAAGAGAAGAATTCTACTAAATCGCCCCAATTCCAAGCAGTAACAGTTCGAATTACTTTAATTTTCTTTTTTGTGAAGTAATTGATGACATGCTTGGCTAATGCAGTTCCAATCCCCTTGTCCTGAAACTCTGGGTCAACGCCTAATAAAATAATCCAAGCGCTTAAATCATCATCACCATAAATATAAACCTTTGTTTCTGCAATTACATATCCTACTAATTTCCCTTCGGGAGTAAGTGCCCCAAAACTTTCTTCTCCATGTTTTTCGATTTGCTCAAATAATTGTTCTTTGAATAATGGAGATCTTTCTCTACGAATAATTTGTTGATCTATCTGAATAATTGCATCAATGTCTTTTGTTGTTAAGGAACGAAATACCAACTGAGTATGTAATTCTTTTTTTGGAGTCATCTATATCCTCTCTTACTACAATGGATTGAATCCGAGTTAAAAAATAAATACTTTATGGATAAAATCCCAGACTTTTTTTCATATTTTTTTTAGAACGAGTGCATCTATAGAACTTTAAAAATATTCCAGGACTTAGAACCCAGAAAAATTCAAAAGAAGGAGAATAATGAAAGGAAGAAAGAAAGATTAGATTCTTATGTTCATTATTTAATAACACAAGAGCATTTTCTAATGTCGTTCCAACAGCCTGAAGAGTTTGTATATCAATAAAGGTTATATTGTCAAAACTTGTATGCCATGGAGTGAATCTAATATCAAAATCATCTATAATGTCAATTGCTGGAATACCTTTTTCTAAAAGTGGGATATGATCATCAGTTATTGATCTGCCTGATTTGTTTATGAAATAGTTGTTATAACCGATTGTATGAGCTGTATCCCATATAAATTCCACTAAATCCTCGGCATAATTCAAAGAATTGATTTCCTTGAAAAAAGATGCATCTTTTGCCCCTACCATATCTAAAAGTATTGCAAAAGACGGATTTATATCAGTCAATATATCAGATGAGGAGAAATATCGTGACCCAAGAATCCAATTCCATCCATTAATACCACCTTGATCTTCTGCATCAAAAAAAACTAGGTAAAAATTTGTCAGATTATGATATTTAAACAATACCTTGGCCAATTCTATGGAAACTGCAACCCCACTAGCTCCATCATTTGCTCCAAGAACTGGCTCCTTTCTTTTTAAATAGTTTGGGTCATTATCTGCCCAAAGACGAGTATCATAATGGGCCATTATCAAAAATATTTGTTCTGACTGCTGAAAAGAAGGTGGCTGACAGATAAGGTTAACAATTGGTACATCTTTTTGTAATCCCCAACCCTTTGAAAAATTCTGAAAGACAATATTCCAATCTTGTAACTCATTAACAATAAAGTGTCGTGTCCTTTCAATTGCATTTGAACCAGGGATACGTGGTCCCAGATTAATTTGTTCCTGAATTAATTCCAATGACTTGGTTGAATTAAAAAAAGATTCTAGATATTTATTAGAGAAACTATTTGGACTTTTCAGAGTAATAGAGAACCAATAAGAGGTTTGAAGTATAAGAAATATGCCTATTAGTATAATTATTTTTGTCCCAAGTTTTTTATGCTGTTTCGTCATCAAAAGCCTCTTGTTTTGATTTTTCCCACTCATCAACGATTTGCTTTGCTTCTTCAGCATACATTTTGGCTTTTTTACTTAATTCTGGATCTTGAGGATCAAATGCACGTTTTTCTTCTAATTGCTTAATGTTTTCATCAGCTACCCGACTATATTCTTCCATATTTTCATTTTTCGCAGCTTCTCGTGCAATTTTTAAAGCGTCAAGTGCTTCTGAGATTTTTTGGTCTTGTGCAGAGATTAAACCTTTAGCAATAAGACCAGCAATCATTGCATCAATTTTATCAGAAGCTAGCGATCTTCGTAAAATTTCATCTATATCTTTTATTTCTAAGTTGAGTGTCTTTTCTTTTTTAGATTTTTCTAAGTCTATAGATTCCAAAAGGTTAGCTGTATTTATGGCATCCCTAATGAATTGAATGGATTGGTCAATTGCTTGACTAAGATCTTTTGACGAGGATTCGATGATTGCACCAACCTCTCTAACAAATTTTTGACTTTCGGCCCCCATTTTTTCAATAAATGACCCAAATACACCTTGTAGAGACGATTTTTGTGAGTTTTCTTTTGTTGTGATAATCGTTTCAATTAAGAATCTTGCAGAAACATCTAAAGGTTCAATAAGAACATTTAATATGCTTTCTCTTTGGGTAAATTGAAGTTTTACAAGATCTTTTTTTCGTAATAATACTCTTTGAGATATGAGAATTGCACTCTTTAAATTACCAAGAGAATACGATTTTGAGTGTCCTATTTCGCTATTCTGAGGAGTAAATTTTATTTTTTTTGAGTGAAAAGTTAATAATCCTTTTTTATTTCTAAGATTACTATCAGAATCATCACTTTTCAGTATAATCCTGTATTGATTTGTATCAGATCCTTCCAAGGTGTCAGCTCCGAGAGTTAATAGATTAAAAACTACATTTTATTGATGTAAATATCAGGTATTTTTGAATTTTAAAAAGTACTTATGTTAACTATTCCATATTATTTACATACAAGAATTAACTTGGCTTATAATGAAAAATAATTAACTCTATACAGCAAAACAGTTTTAACTATGTATTGATTCATAATAATTTTTCAAATAAGGTGTTTTCAACTAATAAAAAAGTGAGTCCTTGAACAATGCCAGTTAAACCGGTAGATTCTTCCGTCTTTGATGAAGTTTCATGTGGAGGAGTTCCAGTTTATTTTACAAACGAAAAAAATCAAGAACCTTTATACCTTTTACTCCTACATAATGGACCATATAAATACTGGGCTTTTCCCAAAGGCCGTCAAAATTTTGGAGAAACATATGAAGAAACTGCGGTTCGAGAGATAAGAGAAGAGACCGGGATAAGCGATTTTAAAATTTTAAAACGCTTAATCAGTGATTCAATTTATTTTCCTAAGAGAGGAGTAATAAATATTGTGAAAAAAGTAGTTTTCTTTTTGGTACGGTTCTATTCTCAGAATATTGAAATTTCCAAAGAACATGTTAATTGGAAATGGGTAACATATGAGGAAGCATTATCAATGTTAACCTTTGAGGACTATTCAAGAGTATTGAAAGAATCTCATGAAATATTAAAACGAGAATATCTGTCTTAATAGGATATGGAGAAATTAATAGGTTAAAAAAAAAGAGCAGACATTAAAATCTGCTTGAGATGAATTGTGGGGTTTTTTCTTTTTGTTTTTGTTGTCTGATAACAACAGTCCGTGACCATTTTTGAGTTAATCGTTGATTCAAATCAGGAATTTGAGACTCATCCTTTATAATTCTACCTAAGATAAGATCTATTGGTAAAAAGAATGCTCTACCTAATGAGGAGATTATCAAGTCACCTATTAGAGGTTTCTCACCTGTATTTTCAGAAACTACTTCTAGATTAAGGGCCATCTTTCCCAAAGTTTGTCCATAATAATACTCCATCAAGAAGGTGTATATGAAGAATAACAGAGAAGAAGGACCTATAGAAAAGATCCAGGGAAAGATAGAAATAGAACTATTACCCCAAAAGTCCCAGAATCCAAAGAATAGTATCGAACTTAAGGTGGAAGTTATTAAACTGATAATTACCCAGTCAATTAAAAAAGCCCAAAAACGTGATCCAAAATCAGCAATGATGAGACGATTACCAACAGGTTCTTTGTAGACTGTAATGGCTTCTTTGTCCTTTACCGCTTCTTTAACTGTTTTTTGATCCTCTGAGAGTAATATCTCTCCACATTGAGAACAAAAAGCACTATCTCGTTCATTTAATGAACCACAGTTTGTACATTGCAACATAAATTCCGTTTGAGCTCGTGGTTTAGCTTCAACGATATTTGTAGGGGCACCTTGATAATATCGTATCCTTTCATGTCTTCTTTTTGTTCTAATACCACTCCAAATTAATATAATACCGAGTAAACCGAATAAACCACCAAATACAACAAGTATCCATCCAATTGCATTGATAATTGGGACTCTAGCACCTACACTGAAAGTAATATCAATGGAGTTAGAGGCACCAAAATCCGCGTTCATGGCAATTAGGGATATAGATCCGCTGGTTACATCCTCATAAGTAGGTTTCCATATAAATTCAGTTCCTAGAGTTCCACCTGTAAGCCACGATATAAAACTCACATTTGGTAACTGCCAATTTGTACCATTTGGTCTTTTGCTATATTCAATAGTATAGGACGGTTCACCACCAAGATCCCAATTTTCAAAATATTCAAAATTTGTGATATACAAATAAGAGATACTGGTAGAAAGGAATTGTTCTGCATTAGACATAGTACAAAGTCCCACAAAAACAGAATCTCCTAGTGAATCGAAAGCATTCATCTTCAGTGTAACGAATTTTGAGGGGTCAATTCGTACTCCAATATTCACCGTATCTAAAGGAATATCTAGTCTTATTGCCTGAACTCCAGTTTCGCTAATCCGCATGTTTCTAGTCATAAAATACCCTTGATTATCGGTAAATACCGGAACAACTAGCAGGATTGCCGAACCTCCGATGAATATTGGAAATCCTATCAAAAAAATAAAAATTCCAGCAATTAATTTAACTGCACTTACCATTTTAACCATCTAGATTTTTATTTATCTGGAATTAAATGGAAGCTTAGACTATTATATAAGTAGGCCTCGAGGCATCGTAAAAATATGCTAAATCTTCAAACTCCTTGATTTAATCTTTATTTAGGATAATTGGATATAAAGTGTCTTTTAACGTGAGGAGTACTTGTCTAATGTTTCTAATAGTGCTTTTCCCAAATCAATTTCGAGGAAATTGGTCAAACAAAATAATGAAAACAAGAGATCCCCACATTCATTTTTAACAAGTTGTAAAGGGAATTCTAGCTGCCGCTTTTTATCAATCTTACGGACATTCAAATACTCCTGTAGAGCTCTTGCAAGTTCACCTAGTTCTTCAGTAATGGCTGCAAGAAGCCAAGGAAGATCCCAATATCCACCATGTGAAATAATATAATCGTCAACTTGCTTTGCTAGACTCTGTAATTCCATCAAAATCACCTTTGTTAATTCATTTTATACTGTGTTAATTTAACTAAAATCGATAGCTTCTGATGAGATCGAAGAGATTTTAAACTAAATTATTAGGTTGTACCATAATGCTGTATTGATCAAATTCTTAAGAGGTTTTTGAGTTGAGTTATATTGAAAAAGCATTTTGGGACTATTTAAAATCAACTTTATTTTCAGGGGTAAGGATTCTTATTTCTAGAAGATTTATTCTCTTTTCTTTAATTTTGTTTATAACTTCAATCATTACAACTGGAGTGGTTGTTTTCGAAGGACAAGATATACCATTTATCAGTTTACTTACAGTTGATTTTGTGTTTTTATTGCAAATTAGTATTGCAATTGGCTTCATTATATCAGGATTGCTTTCTAAAAAGCTAAATCTAATACTAAGATTTTTAATTCTTTTGATAACCGTTTTAATTGTTCAAATCTTATATTATCTTTCACAAGATAATAATACTTTTCAATTCGTATCTGAATTATTAACCCAAGCATTTCCTTTGTTCGCTTTCCTTAGTTGGGCGTTTTTAGCACCATTAGCTACCTTTGCCTTTACGAAGGGGATGATGTCAAATAAACTTACAGGTAGTATCTTATTTCTAGGAAAACCTATCTCTGAAAGAAAATCAATTTTTTCGGGATTGATGTCATTAATTGCAATATTATCTTTGTTTTGGAATTTGATAATGATTTACATTGGATTTACTGAATTAAGATTCAGTTATTTAGTTTTAGGGTTTATAGGAGCCGGAGTTGCAATACTC
Source organism: Candidatus Hodarchaeum mangrovi (assembly GCA_016839515.1). Classification (GTDB taxonomy): domain Archaea; phylum Asgardarchaeota; class Heimdallarchaeia; order Hodarchaeales; family Hodarchaeaceae; genus Hodarchaeum; species Hodarchaeum mangrovi. The sequence continues at coordinate 34,058 of JAEOUE010000054.1, read as the reverse complement.
ATAATTATTGTGGTCAATGGATATATCTATTCTGATGATGTTTTTAATACTATCTTAGGTTTATTCTTTATAATTAGTCTCCCAAATCAATTACTGATATTCCTTTCTTCAGTGAGTGGAACAGAAAGTGTAGTTTCTAGTTTTGATTATATTTTTGTTCTTTTTTCTCTTCTTTATACTGCACAAAATATTTCTCGTCGGGTTAAATTAAAAGGAATCGTCCAAACAACCGGCACTAAAAGGAAAATAAAAGAGGATCCTTTTCGTATAGGAAGATTTATTGGTTTTGTCGGAGGAGAGGGGATTGTTTTAATATATTTAGGGCTTTATTTAGGCTTTCATCTCATCCAACTTCAAGTTTTAAGTGGATTAGCTTCTGCGTATGAACTACTTTTTGGAGCTCTACCTCTTTCAGAAGTGTATCATGATATTACAATGGCTTTTATGGTATTAATCCTTCTCATTGTAATGCTTTTTTACACGATGCAAAGAGGAAAGGGTTATTGGGAAACAGATATTATTAGATTTGACTTTTTACCTCCATACGAAGACCTTATAGATTATATAGATAAAATTAAAAGAGGAGAGGTTGGGAAAAAGGATTTAGCACTTACTGTGGGAAAAAAGGCCTTCTCTGTTGGTGGAATAGGAATTTTTGCAGCAGCTAAGAAATTTCGTGATCTTGTTGGCCGAGAAAGAGGTAAAGATGAAAATTAAAGAAATATTAATACCTAAAAACTTTAAGGAATCGATCCACGTGATACTACATTATGTTTGTGGATAGATTCTTGAGAAATGGTTTGTGCTTTTATCTTCAGATTTTTCTCTAAATAATGTTTTGAGGCTAGTTCTAATAGATTACGAGTCACATCCTCAACAAATAATGGATTTCTGTGCATTCTTTCTACTACCCATTGTTCATCTTCAGATTTTAATAATGAAAAGGTTGGTGAAGAAAAACTTTGATCAATGATCTTACTTAAATCCTCCATATCAGGAATATCTTTAGTTTTTCCTCTCAAAGTAATTTCAGCATACGCTCGTTGTATGTGAGTCCTTTGAGAGGAATTTCGGGAGAGAGCATGAGGACAAACGGTATTACCAAAGGTTCCGAGAGATAATTCATGTTCAATCTCTTTATTATCCCACCAAGTTATTAATTTTCCTTTATAATATTCTTTTGACGGCTTTTTAGTAACTGGAGTTACTCTTGATGTGAAAAACAGAAAATCTAGACTTATCGAGGCTTTAATAAACTCATGTCGATCATTAAGTGTTTTTAAAACATGAATAGACATTTCTTCAAGAGAATAGTGCGTTTCTATCTCACTACTTAAGACTTCAGATATTGTCTCAACAAAGCGTGATAAATGAGCACCTTTTTGATTTGAAGGTAGGTTAATAACCACGCTTACTGTAACGGTATACCGATAAATTCTTGAACCCCGGGTAATTGAGATTTGGGTTTTAAAATCAGTCACACCAACTTCATCTAATGAAATTTTAATATTTGGAGTTTGATTTTGCAGCTCTTGGGACATATTACCACACATCATCCTGCATATTAAACAAATGAAGAATAAGGATTTTAATGCACTAAATATAATGGATATAAATTCTCTATACTCCGTTTATAATGTTTAGAACAGACTTTATAGAATTTTTTTAATTTTTACTATCAATACAGTTTTATTTACTTAATCAGGAAGTTTTTTGCCAGATTAATAGATTTTATATATTCCATATCAAATTTCTTTGTTAATATCATTTTTCAGAGGGGAATGATGATATTCAGAAGAACATGAAATACTAGGTAAAAATTATCAATTTCTATTTTAACAATCCTTTAATTTCCAAAAAAACTCAAATAGATCAAAAATCGACTGATTCGCCTTAAGGATGATTACTTGTCTACCATTAGGAGATTTAAATAGCTTAGATACAGCATTAAATATTTTCGAATATGTAACAAATGAATTTAGACTTAAATTTCACAAATCTCTCTTATTAGGGAAAATGGTATAAATAGGAAAATTGGGACGTAAAACAGGAGAAGATTTTTATAAATATTACAATGATTTAGTATAAAACTATAAATTGAGTGTACATCTAATTCTCATTAAATTGTACAATAAAAAATAATTGGGTGAAAAGCTTTGTCATTACCAAAGGTCATCAGTATCTATTCTCGTACTTCTAGCTGCGGAAAAAAAACTATTGCATTGAATGTTTTCCTATCATATGTCAAAATAAATCCAGGAATGAGGGTTCTTATAGTAGATTTCCTAGATCCCGAAACGCTCAGATATTCATTAAATAAATATGGCAAATCTTCCTTTACAAGCACAGATTTTTTAAGTGAGATTTCTGATGATATTTTAGTTAATGAAGCCCTATCGATATTTGAAGATCAAGATCAGGGATCATTTTTGAGGATTCTTCCATCTTCTGGATGCCTTATTACTTTACCAGATCAAAAGAAAAGATTAGAGTATCGAAAAAATGCTCTTTTTTTCCGAAATACAATAGATCTTTTAATCTTTCTATTACCTGTAAGTATTGAGGAAAATTCAATCAGTATGAATGCCATCCTCGAAAGCGACATGATCTGGATTATGACTACTGAAAAGTATCCTGAGGTTAGCTTAACCCGTTCTGCAATCCAAAATTTCTTTAATTTTCTCACTAAACCAACTCTACTTTTATTTAATAAAATAAAACCCCCTCTACTACTAACAAAACTTGATCGGTTTAGAGAAGACTTAGAGAAAAAAATTAGGCAACCAATTTGGTATTTAATACCTTGGTTAGAAGAATTGAATAATTTTAGTAATGAAGGTATTTTTCAGATTGAAAATCCTGATTCAACAGTGAATGAGATATTTAATGAAATAAATGATTTATTTCAAGAATTTACAGCCTCAAGTAGAGTACAACCAGACATAAAACGAGACGGTGAGGAAAGCCCAATTGCATTATTCTTCACTGATACTGTTTCAGGAGCTACAATGTATTATTACTTTTTTGGAAAAGCTGAGGATGAAATGAAGAATCCAGCCTTAATCACAGCTGCTATGATGAGTATCGCCCAAATGGTATCTGAAACAGCAGGAAGACGAGGAGATCTCCATTTCATTGATAATGGAAATGTAAAAATCTATTTAAGGAAAGGTAAAATGGTATTAGGAATCCTTTATACTCCGATTGAAAATGACCAGTTGGTGACACTCCTTTCTGATTGTATTCAGAAGTTTGAAAAAGAATTTAAGGATTCTATAATTGATTTTTCAAAAACAGGGAGAATAGGAGGATTTTCAAAAGCACGCGAACTTGTTGAACAGATATTTGAGTTTTATATTTTTGATATCCATACTGTTTCTGAAAACCTTCGGACTAAAATATTAAGCTATGGAACTCAAAAAGATCTCCTTCATGGCGATCCTGAAGAGCTTTTCAAAGAATTTGCAAAAAATTCTTTGGAGAATGAAGATATAAGGTTCTTATTAATGCTAGAATTTACTTCTACACATAATGCACGCCACAATTTTCTTCTTGAATTAGGTCTAAATCCACATAAATTTAAAAATCAAATAGAAGCAAAAACTGGAAATCTACTTTGTTCCTGCACTAGACCACCTGAGTACGTTCAAATACAGGCATATGACGCTTTGGCAATTCTATCTCTCCCTGAAAAATTAAAACCGACAGCAAGAGCTCTTTTTACATCTAATGTACTTTCTCCTGAAACTGCTGCTAAAATAACCAAGAGAGATGAGATAATTGAACTCCAATGCTTAGAAGAATTAAGAAAATTAGGATATGTAAGATTAATTTCTCCCGAGTGATATGAGAATTGTGGTTAGTTCAGAATTTCAATTTTATATTCATGATTAGAAGAATTCTCTTTTTTTGCACAAAAAACATAAGAACCGAAATTTGTAGAACACATTACGTCGATATCAAATAATATATATGTTTATTTGTTTTAAAATGAATAAGTAATTTAAATATACTGATTTAGATAAAATTATCAGAAAATTCTCGGATTATGTTTTATAACTTGTATTTACTGGAGTGAATTAATTTGGAACGCCAACATGATATGTATGCAACAATAAAAGTTGAAGAAATGTTACAACGTCGTAGAATGGATCCTAAGAAAGATAGAATGGAATTAATAAGGAATAAAGGGTTAGTTCAACGGACACTAGCCCTTATCAGGGGTAAAGAGGCATCTTCAGAAGAGGTGAATTCCACTATTAAATGGCTTGAAAAAGTCTCAAAATATGTTCCCATAGCCACTGATAAAGAACTTGAGGAAATTGTAAAAATAATGGTCATTTTGAGCGAAGAAAGAGCAAAATTCAATGAATTATATGATGTTCCTGGGTTAAAGCTCATGAAACGGGTTCGTGAGGGTATGATTCGATATATGGTCGTACTAAGTGAAATTAGAGCTCGTACAGGAGAGTATTTAGAACATTGGTTCACAGATGAATATTGGATATCTGAATGGAGTCGAATTCTCCTTGACCTAAAACCGAATGACAATATGGTTAAATATGGTTTTAATGACATTAAAGCACAGGAATTCCTATTTCTTTTAGAATTAGAATTAGCAGCCGCAGATGACGCTTCAAAATTAGAAAAACCAATGGTTCGATTGCAACCGATTGAAAACAAAGATGCTTTCTTAATTATTCCAACTGAAGCTGCAGCAAATGATTATAAGATTCAAGTGGATAAAATCCTAAATAAAACTGTTACTTTTACAAATTGGGTAAAAGACACATTAATTTCTCTAAAATTACCTAAATAAATTTAAATTGGTGAAGAAAATGAGTGAAGATCGACGATTATGGAAAATTGTTTTAATTGGAGATGGTGCAGTTGGTAAAACTTCCCTCCGGAAAAGGTACTTAGGTGAAGGATTCAGTACAGATTATATGAGTACTATGGGTGCTGACTTTGCGCTTTATGATACTGAAATTAAAAATACCCACATTCGTTGGCAAATATGGGATTTAGCTGGTCAACCTGTCTTCAAAGATGTTGTTAAAGCTTACTACACTAAAATATTTGGTGGAGTGTTAGTTTATGATGTCACTCGTAGACTAACCTTTCAAAATATTGAGAAATGGTTAAATGACATGTGGTCCCATTCGGGACGCGATCAAAAGGTACCAGTGGTTTTGCTTGCTAATAAAATTGACCTTCGTGAGGAAGGAGCAGAAGCTGTCTCTACTGAAGAAGGTAAATCTCTTGCAACTAAACTAGGAATAAAATTCCTAGAAACAAGTGCAAAGTCTGGAACTGGCGTTGAAGAAGCATTCAACGAACTTGGAAAGCAAATTTTGGAGTATACTAAAAAATAAAGCCCTTCCCAATTTTTTCTTTTACATTATATATCTTCAAATTTTGCTTGGAAAAAAACGTGACGTGCTTTTCCTTCAGGTGCTGGTACTTTCTCCAAAAAGTTAAGCTTTTCTAATTGGTTCAGATGATAGCTAGTTGTACTTCGACTACGCCCCATTCTTTCTGCTACTTCTGAGGCGGTCATAGGTTTATTTTCATCAGCAATAACTTGATATGTTCTCTTAAGATGATCGTCCAACTCCTCAAAGCTACGAAATATTACATTAGCAGATCTTTTGGATTCTTCTTCATTACTATCCAGCTTAGGAAGATTAAAATTGTTTTCAATTCTTGAGATCCGACTATCAAGCATATCTACATCTTTTTTAAGAGAAATGACTGTTTCTAAAATCAAATCAATTTTATCAGTTGATGAAAGTTGGTTTCTTTCTTTTTCTGAGCCCACTTCCAATGGCTCCTTTTTACACTACTAACCAGACCTAATAGGATAATGAATATAAGGTTTCTCAATGTGGAACTAGAGAAGATTTTCGATAATCTAATAAAACTTTGTTGAAGAAAAGCATTTATTGATACAGTCTTAGCAATATTGATATTTTGTCATGAATTCAAGTTCTATTGTTTCCACTAAAAGATATCAACCTTTAATATCTCCTATAAAGGCTATTGATTAGTAACTAGGTCTTTATACTTGTTATTCGCTTAAAGAATTCTTATAAAAACTCATTTATTTATTAAAATAAGCTATTATTTCAAAGTTTCATTTATTAAATAAGATTGAAAAGACTTATATATATTAAAAGATAGGAATCTTTTAAAAAATCGTATTAGAAAGTCATTTATAGACTAAAACATAATATAACTTTAGTAGGTTGCGTTTAGAACCCTATTATTAATTGAATGTGGTTCCAACGATATTTTAAACTATTAAAACAAATAAAAATTCATGAAAAAAGAGTCGAAAATATAATGTCCCAAGGAGCAGGATATCTATCCCATCAAGCGTTAGAAAAGGTTATAGAATCGGTAGGAAAGCATAAAGGTGTTTATGGAGCAGTGCTAACAGATACTGACGGTTTACCTCTTCAATCAAGTCTTCCTTCTGAAGATACTGAGCGTGTAGCAGCTCATGTAGCTTCATTAGTAGGAAAAGTTAGAGCAATATCACAAGAAATCTCACGTGAAATCGCTAGATCAATAAGACTTGAATTAGAAGTTGGAGATGTTGAGATTATACCTGATTATGATTCAGAAATTATTATAGTTGCATTAGTTAAGCGAGAGAGCAGTACTATGACTCTCTCTTCAGATAGGTAGTTGGTGATTTTACTTGGTTGAAGATGAGTATGTTATTCCCTCAGTTCTACAAAATACAATTAAAAGACTAGCAGCAAGAAGGGGAGTAAAAGGAATTTTAGTCTGCGATGAAGATGGTTTACCACTCCAAAGTAATCTACCACAGTCAGATGCTGAAAGGGTTAGTGCACATGTCGCTGCACTAATAAAAAAGGTTCGAAGTGTTTCAGATGCCTTGGATCATGGGAAATTACAAAGTGTTTATGTAGAAATGCCACGATCAGAGATTATTATCACTCCTGATGAAACAGCTGGGTTTACAATAGTTGTTTTAAAAGAAAGATTAGCTTAATCAATTATTAAAATCAGATCAATGAATTATTCCTTTGATTGCCATCCATTTGAGTTTTTTTTTTGATTCTAATCGTTTTTCTATCTTATTCTAATTTAGGAAATAATTCTTTTATAGCTAATCATAATTCTTTATATTGCAGAAAACTAAAATTAAATTACTCTTAAGTTGATCTTAATGAATTCAGGAATAACTGATCCAGAAAAACCACAATTTTGTGGGAATTGTGGATCAAAATTAATAGAAAATGCCACTTTTTGTGGGAATTGCGGACAAGCTGTTACTAGTAATCTAACCAAACCTTTTATTATGCAAAAACCAAGTCCTCCTTTGCAATACCAACCAGGATATCGGATTCAATCCCAGAGGTTTGAACCACCGTTACCTTTTTTTACTCACTTTCGTGGAGTACTTTTTTCGCCTAAAGAAGAAATGGCACGTATCATCCAACGACCTAATGTAAAACAACCATTGATAATGATTTTAATTGTGGGAATATTATCGGGAATTGGACTACTAATTTTTTTCTCCAAACTTTCCTTAACTTTTACTGAGGATTATATTAACAGTTTAGGATTACCTAGAGGCCAAATTAGTGACGCTGAATTGACTTCGATCATTCAAATTTCAATATATATATCTGCTTTATTTGTTCCATTAGGATTAATCGTAAATTGGGTAATAAACGCTTTAATACTTTGGATATTACACTCGCTTTTTGCAACACAAGTTTCACCCGAATTGAGGAGTTATCGTGTCAATTTAACAGTTATTGGATGGGCTTCTCTTCCTGGAATCTTTGAAGAACTAATCAATATATTACACAACTTAATTTTTATATCTCCGAAAACTGCTACTATCGCGAGTCAATCTGAATTACAAAATTTATTAGCTACTCCCTCTTCCGAAATATTTCAATTGTTTCTTTCTATTTTGAATTTAATTATCTTTTTATATGGAATCCTCTTAATTTACCTTAGTATAAGGCAATTAGATTCTCTGGGATCAAATTCAATGGTAATCATAATCATTTATACTGTAATTTCCTTTATGGTACCTATATTACTTAGTGGTTTCTTTATCTAAACATTGGAATAGATTCTTGGAGAATATTGAAGAACGATACGAGTAAAAATCATATCTCCTAAGCTGTTAACTTCCTTAAAACAGAAAAGAGGAGAATCTTTAAAATTACGAAATAGATACTTATCATTGAATAAATTCGTTCCTGATCCACAAATTACTGGTGCTATTGCAAGCTGAATCTCATCTATAAACTGTAATTTGAGCATTTGGACGTTCAAGGTTCCACCTCCCTCAAGCATCAACACATTAATCTTAAAATCTTTTTTTAATACTTTTAACAACATTTCAAGATCAACTAAAGGGCCATCTCCACATAAAATGACCACACATCCTAAATTTTCTAATTCTTGTTGTTTCTGTTTTAAACATAATGATGTTGTGCCAATAATTGTCTTTATTTCAGGTCGAAAAGTAATTATGCGTGAATTAACAGGAATATCTCCTCTTGAACTAACCACAATTCTGATTGGATGACGTAAAACTGATTTTTTTACATATTCCTCTTTAACGGTAAGCTTTGAATCATCTTTTTTTATTGTTTCACTCCCTACCATGATTGCATCTGAATTCATACGTAAATTATGAACTCGTTGCCAATCTTGGTTATTTGATAGCTCTGAATCTCCATCTAGCGAGCTAATATAACCATTCAAACTCATTGCTGCCGAGAGAATAACATATGGTCGATTAATTCTACATTTTGAGTTTTTCATGTACAATAACTTCTCCATGGAATAGATCTAAGTCAATATCTTGAGGTATATTACTGTGAAAAAGGAGAGAATAACTAGGATCCCTAGCATATTCTGTTCTTGGATTTTGAAGATTTACCGCTAATAAATCTGCCCAAGCTCCTACCTGAATTATTCCTGTATTCAATGAGAAAAAACTAGAGGGATTAGTAGTTATCATTTTTAATGCCTGAGATGGAGAAGGATGAATATTATCTTCCTTTAACCTATAAAGTGTCCACCGTAACTCTTCTAATATATTTGGAGGTGTTACCATTACATTATCAGTTCCTAATCCTATTTTATATTCTGAATTCGAGAGAAAATAGCCAACAGGGGGAAAACCAAGGCTGAAATAGGCATTAGAACGGGGGCAGAATATAAGAAAAATATCAGGAGGGATGGAATGCAATTCCTCATGATTTAAAGAAGTAAGATGAACAAGAAAATTCGGTTTAAGATATTTTAACGCTAGCTGAAGATCCGAGATTCCGAATTTATTAATTGCATTCAGTACTACATCGTTGTTCTCTGCTATATGAGTTCCAAGCCATAGATTCTTATTATCAACAAATAATTTAAATGATTGAATTTCTTCTTTGTTATAATAGATAGGAGTGGATAATCCTAATCCCTTGATATAAGGAACTAATTCTTCAAGTTTGTTAGAATTTTGAGGACGACCTAAAATGTGAACATTTATAGGTAGATCCCTTGAAGCTTCTAATAATTCAAGTATTCCTTGTAATCCATTTTCTCTGAAATCAAAACAAGTAGAAATTCCACAATCGATCATCTCGAGTAATGCGAATCTCATAGCTCTTACACGATCTAATTTAGGAATGTTTGTTACGTCAAATTTTAATCCATTCTCCCCTACTGCTTCATCAAGAGTTTTATTATATGCTAAATCCTTTAAAATAGCATCTCCTACATGAGTATGAGTATTAATAAATTTTGGAACTAATAAATGAGAATTGTAATAAGGGATATTATCTGTGATAGCTAAATGAACCTTAGTATTAATTTCTTTAATTTTTCCTTCTTGATCGATTGATATAAGGACATTTTCTTCTAAATCTAAATCTGGTCCAATTAATCCGTATTTAAAAAATAATTTTCGAAGGAATACCAAAATAGAAATACTTCCGAATCTTATATAAATATTTTCTTGATTTTCCCTTTATATTTTCTTAAATTATTAATTTTTTTTAACTTTTCAAATGCATTTCTTTTTACAAATTAATTCTTAGTATAAAATTCAATTAAACTTGTAATTAAATCTAGAATTTAAGGGATTAATTAAGAGAAATAATACGGATAGTTAACAAAATTTAACAAATTCAAGGAGTAATTAAAATTTCATTCAATATTATATTATTATATTTAAAATAGCTTAAAATTTTCTGAATAAGTAAATTTTAATTTACCTTAATCAATATATTTTACAGAAAAAAGTGTTACGATGCCTTTTGGTATTCAAGATGGATAGAAAAGAATTTATGATTACATCTAGATTATAAAATGTGTAATAATTTACTAAAGTATGCTTTAACTAAAAACAAATTAAATTGATTCTTACAAAAGTGTATGTTAAAAAAGGAGACAGTTTTCTTTTAAATTGAATTTTTATGGTTTAAATTAAAATTAATATATTAATAAGTTACAAATTCTATAAATATGGAATTAAACTCCCTTAAATTACTGTTTATAATGAGTATTATAAATTAGGTAAAACTTGGGGAGGAATTAACCAGAAATAACCAATTTATAATCTCTTTCTTATAAAATCGTCGATAAAAATAATTTTATATGCTTTATTATATTTTAACAATTTAAATAAGGATTAACTTAGCTTTAATTCCTTATAATAACATTATTCTATATTTGAATTCCGTAAATTTATCTATTTGGCTTTTCATTCAGAATTAGATCATATTATCTTTTTTAAAACTTTTAAATTTTTAATAAGGAAATTCAAGGGATTTATTTTATTGTAATAAATTAATTTGTTACATTACATAACGCAACATTTTTATAGAGATAGATGAAAGATACAAATCCAGCATGAGGAGATACTAATTTTTAGTATCTTGTCATATTATTCCCCGATTTAGAATCGGTGTGATACAGAAAATCTGTATCAGAAAACAAGCCCTTTTTGGGAAGTTTTCGAGATATAAAAAATACAGGAGGTTAAATAAAGTGACCATTGAAATTGAAGAGAATGTTGATCTTCATCATCGGGCTGATATGGAACTTTCGTGTCCATTCTGTCATACTCATACAATCTCCACAATTGTTAATCATGGAACTCTTCGTATGAAGTGTAATGAATGTGGTATGGACGCTTTTGTCACCAGAATACCCCGAGATAAAAGATTATCTGATTTTATTTCCCGAAGATTGATTGCATAGCTACCCAAAAATACTTGTCTTAATCTTTTGGGGAAGTGGAAAAATACATACTTTGGGAAAATTAATCTTTTTTCCCTTTCTTCTTATATAATCGGCTGAAACTTTGCTGTGAAATGTCTGAGGATTCCAGGGTCATAAATCATTTTAATTCCTTTTATCTTATCCCTATTTTCATAAAGTTCTCCAATTGAGTCAATAATATAATTAAGGTGTTCCTGAGAATAGACCCGACGTGGAAGTGCTAGACGAACTAAATCTAGGGGAGGAAATCTCCATGTTCCATCCTCTTGTTTGTGAGCAAACATTACTGAACCTATTTCAACAGCTCTAATACCATACAATTCATAAAGTACAAGGGTTAGAGACCATCCAGGAAATTCAGATTGTGGGATATGAGGGAGAAACTTACGGACATCGATATTAACTGAATGACCTCCAATTGGTATTAATATGGGGACATTTTTATGTTCCAATCCTTTTCCTAAGTATTGAAGTTGCTGATAGCGGTAGCTTAGATAATCTTCCTCTAGAACTTCTAATAATCCTCTCGCTAGAGCTTCTAAATCTCGCCCCGCTAGTCCTCCATAGGTTGGAAAGCCTTCTACAACTACCATACGTTCCTTGATTTTACGAGCTAATTCCTCATTATTTAATCCGATAAATCCTCCAATATTAACCAAACCATCTTTTTTCGCACTCATTAAACAGCCGTCTGCGTAGGAAAACATTTTTTTGGCAATTTCTCGTGGTTTAAAATTTTCGTAGTTCTTTTCACGTAATTTAATAAAATATGAATTTTCAGCAAAACGGGCAGCATCAAAGAAAAAAGGAATTTTATGTTTTTTAGCGATTTTTGAGACTTCAGATATATTGTGCATCGAAACAGGTTGTCCTCCCCCAGTATTGTTTGTTATAGTCAATAAAATCATAGCAACATTATTGTTTTTTCGAATTATATTCTCCAAAAGCTGAATATTCATATTTCCTTTAAAATCTAAATTAATAGATGTGTTAAAAGCTTCTGAAATTACTAATTCGCGAGTTTTAGCACCTGATGTTTCAATATTAGCAAGTGTTGTATCAAAAAATTGGTTTGAGATCACCATTTTTGTTTCATTTAAATCCAAGGCATAACAAATTAGATTTTCTGCAGCTCTTCCTTGATGTGTGGGTATAACATATTTATAACCTGTAATCTCTTGGACAATCTTTTCTAGGTTGAAAAAATTTTTACATTGAGCATATGCTTCATCTCCTAACATAATGCCAGCCCATTGATAATCGGACATTGCAGAGGTCCCAGAATCTGTTAACAAATCAATAAAGACCTTTTCAGCTGGAATATTAAAAATATTGTAAGAAGCGTTCTCTAGGATCATTTTTCGTTCTTGTCTTGTTATCATTTTAATAGGTTCAATTACTTTAATTTTGAATGGTGGGGGTGGTAACCGTTTACAGAAATCAGTCATAGAATAACCTCAAACGTTTTCTAAACAGTTTTTAAGACGAAACCCTGCTTCTATAATCTCAGGAACTGATAGGTACCCAAAGGAGACTCTAATATTATTTGTTGTGATATCTCCGAATTCATTGCCCGGTACAACAATAATTTTGGCTTGATTTAAAATATATTCAGAAAATTGATTCCCAGTCATTCCAGTTCCTGAAATTTCTGGATATATGTAAAATGCCCCAAGAGGATTATAGTTCAGAGTAATACCATCAATTGAGGTGAAAGCTTTTATTACTTCAATTCTTCTATTTGCGAGTTCCTTAAGCATGACATTTCTAATTGAAGGAGGGGATTGAAGAGCAATTTTTGCAGCAATTTGACTTGGTGTGCTTGCACAAGCTGTATTTAACTGATGGACTAGACTAATAGGTTTGATATAATTTAAAGAACCAATAGCATAACCAATACGAAAACCAGTCATGCAATAAGTTTTGGAAAATGAAGAAAGAATTAAAACATTTTCTTGATCAAATTCTGCTGCACACACATGTCTATGATTTTCATAAGTAAGTCCTTCATAGGCATCATCAGCGATTATTAAAACTCCTGCATCATTTGCAGTTTCTATAACATTCTTCATCTTCTGTCTCGACATTACACTTCCTGTAGGATTGCATGGAAAATTAAGTAGTAAAATCTTTGTTTTACTCGTAATAGCTTCATTTATTGTTTCACAATCAAGCTCAAAATGCTCATTTAGAGGGAGAGAAATAACTTTTCCACCACAGGCTTGAACTTGATTACGATAATATCCAAAAGCAGGATCTGGAATCAAAATCTCATCATTGGGATTTACAAGGGCAAGAAACGTGTCAAAAAGAGCTTCTAGACATCCTGAGGTGACTAAAACTTGTTCAGGATTATAATCGATTTGATATTGAGAACGATATTTTTCAACAATTGCCATTCTTAATTCAAGAAGACCAGCATTTGAGGTATAGCTATGACTTTTTGGGTCATTCAATTCCTTCTTGAGTTGTTCAATAATTTCTGGCATAACTGGAATGTTTAAATTACCTAACCCAAAAGATAAAATTTTGAGATCAGATGATTTTGATAATTCGTACTCTAAATCAAACAATTTTCTTAATCCTGAAGGTCGTATATCGTGAATTCTATTGGCATATTGGACTGTTTTTAAAGAATTGGCCTTTTTTTTCATGATAAAAACAAATCCCTGCTGTTGAGATTATATTGTTGTGGATTGTGCAGAAAAACTGTGTAATTCGAAATTAACTTTCTGTATTTCGACAAAGAGAAATTACTTAAAGGAGGCTTTAAGACCTTTTTTAATTATGTAAAAAGTTGGATATATAATGCTCAAATTACCTAAAATTATTTTGGCTTCAAATTCACCCGCTCGTGCTAACATCCTTAAGCAGATAGGATTTTCTTTTGAAATAAAACCAAGTAATATTAAAGAAACAATATCATCTATTAATCCAAAGGAATTAGTTACAAAAATTTCCTCTCAAAAGGCATTTGCTGTTGGTAACGAGATCTTGAAACAGCAAGATGACATTTCAGCAGTGATTATTGCCTGTGATACAATTACTTTAAATGGTTCTGGAAAAATCATAGGAAAACCTCTTACATTTACAGAAGCCAAAAATATGTTAGAGGGATTTTCTAATAAAGTCCATGACGTAATTACGGGGTGCACATTGTTAATCCTACCTGAAAGAACAGAATATCAAAAGGTAATTGTAACAGAAGTAAAATTCCGAGATTTATCTCAAAATGAAATTAATTTTTATCTAAATAACGAAAAATGGAATTTAAGAGCAGGTGGTTATGCTATACAAGATTTAGGGGCGATTTTAATCGAAGAAATTCGAGGTGATTATTATAATGTAGTTGGTTTACCAATTCATTGGGTTTGGGAGACAATGTACTCGCATTATGGGGAGAGTATATTTTCATTAGTGAGATCTTAGGTAATAAGGGGATTGAGAATGAGATTAAGCTGCATTATTTGAATGCACTTTGAATAGAGATGTTCTCATATCACTAAAGTTTGCCACTTTTTTTACTAATCCGAATTTTATCAATCGTTTTAGTGCATTTCGAATAGTCCGATCTGAATAAGAACACTTTCTTTCTAAATCCCCAGATGTTAAGGGGCCCTCTTGACTTAAAATTGTGAAAACAATTTGGGCGCTTCGTGGAAGTGTAAATATTCCAATATTTGTAGAGTATGACTCATCTAATTCACTTTTAGGTTGATCAATTTTTAACATTTATCATTTCTCCAAGAGCAACACTTTTATGAATATTAAAGACCCCCATACCCTATTTACTTCCCTTATTTCGTTTTGAATTCATCTAGTATCTGTTTGTGTTGGTGTTGTTGATGTTTATAAATGTAGCTATTGATGCATCGCGTAATAAAATCTATTTTGAATGTAGAATTCTTCTTGGAAAAAAATTTAGGTCTAAAAAGTATAATGAAATAGGGAAAAAAGGCAAAAATAAACGTTTTTCTGGAAAAAATAGCTTAAAAAAAAGTTAAAAATAGTGGAACAGACCAGAGCTTTGGTACATCCACACCTGGGGAGTTTATCTGACTGAGCTCAAGGCCCAGACCCTCTCAAGCATAACCTCATGATCTTAGGACTGCTCATTCCCATGTCTCATCCGATTTGACCTTACATTCTTATTCTTCTCTCCAGAAGAATCTCAGCGTGAAGTCACCATGGAGGAGGACCTTTCATTACTACAGGGTCAGAGAACCTCAGCTCAGGGTTTCAGTCTCTCAGTTCTGGATTTAAACCCGTCATATAGCGATTACGTATAGCTGGGCCGCTAAACCAGCCGGTCTACTGTTCCGATCTTCACCCTCCATTCCAACTTAAAAAAAGCATTGCCTAGGAGAAATGATAAGAGGTTAACTGAAACGTAAGAATGTATAAATACCCGCTAAAAACTCAAAATCACCAGACTCATAAGTAAAATCGATGATGAAAACTAATGTCTCTTTCAGATAATAGAGCAAGAGAATCAAAAACACTTCATCAGGTGCTAACTGATATTGTTAACTCCTATGATGGGGTTTATTCCGGATTCTGTGTTGATACTGATGGTCTTCTTATTGAAGAAGTTAATTTGGAAGGAACCATGGGGAAAGAAAGTTCTTTAATATTATGTTCATTAGTTGCAGGTATACACGCAAGTTTAGAAACGATAGGAAAGGAAATAGGAAGTTCTCCTTGGGTATCATTTACCTCAGAAAGTGATAAGTTCAAGCTATTACTTCGGGATATGGGTCGAATAGCCTTTTTAGGAATCCTAGCAGATCCAAATGTTGATTTAGAATTACTCAACCTTATAATTGGTCCTGCAATTGATGCTATTCTCGAGATTTTACAACAAGGACCGATTAAGCGCAATCTACCAGAACTACCTTCTTCTTTATCTATTTCTCAAGCTGAATTAGATGAAATTTTGAAGTGAAACAAGTGACAATATATGGGACGTCCTCCAATCCGCGATTCGCGCATTCCTTGTCCGAATTGTAAGAAAAGTACATTATTCTGGAATTCAGAAGAAAAAATCTATGTTTGTACTTTATGTGGGATACAAGAACCAGCTTTAGAAACTTGGATAAGTTCTGGAGTCTATAGGCAACAAAAGAAGAAAAATAGAAGAGTAAAAGAAAGACAATGGGCTCTTGATATCCTAGGTGTGAAAGATAAATTAAACCAAACCAAATTATCTGATGCAGAACAACAATGGGATGAAATTAAGCGATTAATAGAAGAGAAAAATAAAAAAGTTAATTATTCATTGAAAAATAAGAAAAATAAGTTGAAGAAAGCTAAAAGAGTGTGAAAGTTCAGAAATGAATCCATTAGATTCAAGTAAGAGTATTCCTACCAAATTCTTTCTAGCTCATATTATTTTTGATGAGGAACACGGGCCTGTTTTAAAATCCTATTTCGCACATGAACTAAATATCCCTAAAATTATTTTACAAGGGGTGACAACTACATTATTTACAATGGCAATAGGAGTTGGTGAGCCTACTGGTGAACCTGATACAGCAATAATCCCAATTAATGTGACAGGTATACAAGGTAGAGTTTTAATTCATTCGTTTGTGATAGAGGACTCTCGTGCTAGAGGCAAAAATCGAATAGAAAGTTTTATGTTATTTATTCCTCGATCTCATCAAGATAAACTATTGCAACACTCATTAACAGTATCAAATATACTTCAGGAAGCGATTCAGGATATTAAAGTTCATAATGAGCAGTTTTATCCCGAATATATTTTAGAAAAAATATTCAATAACATCAAAAAAGTTTTACTGACGGAGATTGATAGTTCTATCCAAACTATTGTTAGTGAAATGTGTACGGAAAAGGAAACTGTTGTCATATCTGATGGTACAATAAGAGCTGTTCATAATCTTATTTTATCTCCTGAGATTATCTCACTAGTAAATCAAATCCATTCTTTGATAATAGATTACGAAGGAGAATTGAAAATATCAGGAACTTTCTTTGATGCTCTCCCAATAGAAATTCATGGGAAAACATATAATAATCAACAATTTTATCTTATCGCCATAGAAAATAATTTCGTTATCGCATTTAGTTCTGGAAAAGGGAGATTGGGAAGTCTATTCCGAATTTTCAGAGAAATTTTATGGGAAATGAATGTACGGAATGCATTTAAACCAAAGGTTCACATATCAAGATATAAAACAACTATTGAGAATGCGATAGATCTTTTTCCAGATAATGATTATATAAATGCTAGTTTTGAATTTCTAAAGGGATATTCTCCTATAGTTACAGACGTTTCCTTGTTAAAATGTTCTAATAACAAAGTAACAGCTTTAAGATCAAGTAATGAACAAATAATAAAAAAACATGCTTTTATTTGTCAAATATATAAAGAAACCAATCATTTATGTACTCGTCTTTTTCGAACATCATTGGTACAAATTGTTATGTCTCAACATGGTTCTAATACAATTGCTTTAGAATGGGCAAAGAATAGTACAAATGATATTTCATTATTCATGGTTGGTGACTCAACAAAAGGAGTAGGACTATTAAAACTGGTAAGCGAGCAAGCTCTAGAATACCAAAATAAGAAATGAAATAAAATTGGTATGATTATGAAAATTACAGTTGATCTTCATGCCCACTCTGTTTTTGCAGGAGGAACTCAAGCCTTAAAACTTTCCTCTGAACTTATGAATGAAAATAGAAAAAAAGCACTAAAACACTTAGAAATAACAAACCAAACAATGCCATTGAAAGGAATCGATATAATAGGGACAGGAGATTGCCAATTTTTACCTTGGACAAAAATACTCAAAAACATACTTCTAGAAGAAGAAAATGGTATATTTATTATTCCTGATGAGATTAATACTAAATTCGTCTTGCAGAGTGAAGTAATTTTTACAGCTCCTATAGGAGTACGATCTAAAATTGTTCATCTCCTTCTCCTTTTTCCTAGTTTTAATTCGGTTGATCGCTTTCGTGAATATTTAGATTCATGGGATGTAAAGCATGAGAAAATGGCTAGACCTTTCATTAAATGCCGAGGTTCAAGCGAAGTATCCACCAAATTGAATTCCATCTTAGATATAGATGATTTAATTGAAGCGATACCTGCACATATAATGACTCCACAGGGGATTTATGGATCAGATATCAGAGTTAATACACTTAAAGAGTTTTTTGGTGATGTTACATCCCGAATGACTATTTTTGAAACCGGTCTTTCTGCAGATCCTGAATTTTTATCACTTATCCCTGAACTGGATAATCGTGTATTAATTTCCTGTTCTGATGCTCACTCTGGAGCTCTACATCGAATGGGCAGGGAATTTACCATTATTAATTTGGCAAAAGTAACCTATCCTAATATGATAACTGCTTTACGAAACAAAAAAATTGAACTTACAGCTGAATTTCCACCCGAAGAGGGAAGATTCTTTTTGACTGGTCATCGTCCTGGAAGAAAGAGTCCAGGAAAACACGGTTTGAAAGAATACTGTTATTTTTCTCCTCAACATGTTCCAACAAATGATATTTGTCCTATATGCAACAAAACACTAACCATTGGTGTATATCAACGATGTTGTGAGATAAGTAAAGCCCAAAATGCTGATAGGCGTTTAGGTGAATTTCAAGTTCATAATAAATTTATTAGAATGGTTCCATTGATAGATATTCTCAGTGACATTTATAAGATTAAGACAAAAACAGCAAAACGTCTTATTTCGATGTATCAGAAGATAGTTGAAATTATCGGCCCTGAAAGTACTCTTTGGCAACTTCCAGTCTCCAAACTTAAGGATTCTTTAGAAGGACAAATAGATGAGAATTTAATAAATGCAATCATTCAAGTAAAGAATGGTGTCTTTACTTTTCATCCTTATGGGTATGATGGTACATATGGCTCATTGAAAATAGGACAAAAGGGTAACTATCAGGATATCAAAGTAGTTCGATCTAACACTCCAATTCAGACCCAATTATGAGCCAAAATATGTGGTATTTGTGGAATGAAAAAAGAATTATGTTTAAGATGTAAGGGGGGGAAATTTCTATGTGGTATTTCTTATTGTCCTATTATTGTTAAAAATAAGGCATTAGCTCCTATACGTAGGATCCTTCCATCATTAAAAAATGAATATTATGGGCCTAGCCCTCCTAGTATATTTGTAGGCCGATTTGGGTATCCAAAAGTCTATATTGGCCCAATGGGCGCGATGAATTGGGATAATATTGAAATTATGGATGAACCTGATAAATGGAAGACAGATCTCACTCTTGAAAATGTTATAGGCATACGAGCAAAGCTTTTTCGATTTATGGGAGAACCTATTAATGTTTCTGATATATCTTCATCAAGTAAAATCTTGGAAGTAACTCAAGAGCAAATACAAGCTGATAATCCTATTGATTTAGAAATAAAATTTAGTAGAAAACCGAAGATTGACCTCAGTTTTAATAATTACACCCAACCACTGGGAGTCAGATTTAAAATTGACTCATTAAAACTGGTATCTAATCCTAAAATTAATACTACACTAGAAAAAGTTGTTAATGATACTGATCTTAATGCTTTAATTGCAGTAGATAATCTTTACCAGTCCAAATATTCTGTGACTCAGATTTCACGAGTTTTATCAGCTGGACTTCTAGGTGAAAAAAATAAGCGAAAAATTGTCCCAACAAGATGGAGTATAACCGCGACAGATGACATTATAGGGAATTCAATACGAGAAAGAATTAGCACATTTAAACCTTTAGAAGAATTTTTAGTATTCCATAATTCCTATTTGGACAATGATTTCTGGACACTCTTTATCCCTAAAGATTTCTGGCAATTTAACTATCATGAATCTTGGAAGCAAGGAAGTTCTTGGAATCCCAGTGATCCTTCTCCAGAAATTTTAACTGATAATGAAGGGCCTAATGGTAGAAAATACTATGCTACAAATACTGTTGGAGGCTATTACGCTGCAAGGTTAGCCATTCTTGAAAAGCTAGAGCAATTAAAGAGGGTCTCTTCAGTTGTTACAATCCGTGAGGTTGGTAAAGGTTATGCTATTCCTCTTGGAGTATGGCAAGTTCGTGAAAACATGAGAAAGTCATTAATTCAACCACATGCTAAATTTACTTCATTAATTGACGCTTTAAAATATATTGAAAAACAATTAACAGTTCCTCTAAATTACTATTATCGTAGAAGTCCAATCTTAAATCGAAAGACATTAGATGATTTTTTTATGAGTCTCAAACAACAGTCTTATTAAGTATTAATTACTAAAAAATGAAATAGAGAAGATGTGTTATTCTTTTGAAATTATATGAGAATAGATTTATGTTCTAAGGAGATGTGAGTACTATTCAATGGTTTATTATGATTCATTAACTGCTGCTATTACGAGATATTATGTATTTAATGGAGTATTTAGGGAAGGTGAGGAATCTATCACATTTGTTGATGTTGATTCTGAACTTCATGATGTAGCACGCAATTTAGAACAGGAATTCGCAGGGAGTGCCCGTGCGTTCACGGTTGAATTAGACTATTTTGATGAGGAGACACATCTAGTTGAGATAATCCTTGGTTACACATTTTGGCCATATGAAGATGATGATTCTGAAACAGAGCTAATTTTAAAAAGTGTGAGAGAAGAATTTGAGAAAATTGGTTTCATTGAAGATGATGCGTATTATTTAGGGGATGGCCCTGACATTAGATAAGGAAATCTAAAACTTTACCAGAAATGAAGGAAATCCTTAATTTTCTCGCCATACAAGCCATTAAAGGTATAACTAATAATTTGAGGAGGTATAATTCCAGCTTCTGTAATATAGGCTGCAATGTTTCGACGATCAATTGTTTCAAAAGCGGGATTTAAAATCCTGATACCTGGGGGAACATTTTCATTCCATATTTCAAAGGGTGCTCTCATTTCAATCTCACTAAGACGTCCAATACTAGTAGCTTGATCATACTTAAGTAAAGGAGTGCAAATATACAATGGGATATGCTCCTCTTCAGAAGCTAAAGCACACAATCTGGAACCGATTTTATTTAGAGCTACTCCCTCAACTGTTATGGCATCTGCACCTAGAAAAATCATATGAGGGTTGAATTTATTCATTGCCCACCTCATTGCTGAATCTACAATGTGTGTTACTTTGATATTGTTACTTAAAAGAATTTTTGCGGTTTTACGTCCTTGATATAATGGTCGAGTTTCTGTATTAATTACTTCGAAATCTTTCCCTTGTTTTGCAGCTTCTAAAAAGATTCCTACTGTAGTGGAAGAGTGGCAATGAGTAAATACTCTTGCTCCATTTTGGATTCTTTCTGCCCCTATTTTGAATATCTTTTTCATTGCTTTGTTAATTAACTCAATATAAGATTCTCCTAATTCAATAGCATTCTCCTTCCCTAATTTCCCTCGTACACCGGTCATAACAAATCTTAATCCATTTCTTAACGCTGGTTCAGTCACTCTAACACTACTTAGTTGTTCAACAACGAATTCAAGATGATTTATTAATTCTTCTCCTTTTAATGGAACTGTTTGTGTATGCTTGGCAAATGCACGTACACCGTAAATAGCGACATCTGTAGCACCTTGGATGGTAAGATTTTGGATATCTTTCATTGTATCTTTAAGTTCCTTATACTCCTTGGTAATTGCAAAGTCGTTTGACATAATTATTCCTCTTTTTGTTCCTACATCAAATAATACCTTTTTTTATCCTCTTCTAGTTAATCTAATTAAATTTTGTTCTAATGATCTTATTTGTCAAGATTTTTGAATCAGGATATAATTATTTAAGTGAAGATAGTAAAACAATCTTTCAACCCCCTACTAGGTAGTTTTATAAGATTTTATGATATACTCAGTAGTTTTGGTGCTTTTTCATGTCAAGTATTCTACGTAGAATTTTCAAAGGGAAAGAAACCATAAACTACGAAATTGTTATCATTGGGTTAGATAATGCAGGAAAAACAACGATTGTAAACCGTATGCTACGATCTGAATTTATCCCTACAACCAGAACTTTAGGTGTTAATTATCGAACTGTTAAATACCGTCAGATATTATTTAATATCGTTGATTTGGGTGGTCAAGAAATATATCGGAATCTACTATGGAAACCAGCTCTTGAAAAACGAATTTCAGCCATTGTCTTCGTACTAGACTCTGCAGATATTAGATTAAAAGAAGCTTCTGAAGCTTTTTGGGAATCCATTAAACATAATCCCGAGGCACCTGTACTATTCATTGCTAATAAAATTGACCTTCCAGGTGCTAGACCATTTGATTCTATTGTTAAAGATTTAAATTTAACCCATGCTGTTCGTTCTTCTCGTCCAGTTGGATTATTCCGAATTTCTGCAAAGACAGGGGAGAATTTCTATGATGCTTTTGATTGGTTAGCAGATGTTTTATCAGGATCTGAATCAACTTTTCGTTGTAAACTTCGTGTAGTCATCATGATTGATTTAGAGTCACATTCGATTTGGACTGCTAAGTTTGTAAATATCTCCAAAACCATCCTAGATCAGTTCAATAGTGGAATAAGCGAAACAATGAGTCAATTAACGAAAAATCCTGTAGGAATGGAAGTAATTACAGCTTCTGATCTCCAATTAGTGGTTGTTAAAACTCATCCCCTTGTCGTAGGAATGATAATTGGATATTCAGACTCGGTTGTCCGGTCAAAGCTAATTGCAGAACGTTTGATGAAAACTGCTTCCTCCTCAATCGAAATTGATCAATTTGATTCCCATGTACTTACTAAATTAATAAGAAAACAATGGCCGCTTGATATATATAAACCTAAACAAGATTCTGAGGAAAATAATGAAGAAGTTTAGCTATAAATAATCCTTCAAACCAAGAATATCTTTACGGCCAATTTCTGATCTCCCGAGAAATTTTTTCTCAATTTCTTCAAATTCCCTCATAATTTTCTCATTAGAGCTTGGGTGGACTGATTTCATTGCATCTTCAAAGTGTCTTGATTCTATTTTTTGAGTCTTTAAATCCTCTCTAAGGGCAATCATAACCGCTTCACGGCATATGGCTTCAATATCGGATCCGACATAACCTTCTAGCTTATGTGCAAAGTTAGCAAGGTCAACATTGGGTGAAAGTTTCATACCTTTAGTATGGATCTGAAGAATCTTCATTCGTGAATTCTCATCAGGAGGTGGTACAAGCAAAAGACGATCAAATCGTCCAGGTCGTAAAAGTGCTGGATCTATCATATCTGGACGGTTACTAGCAGCTAAAACCACTACATCTGATAAATTTTCTAAACCATCTAAAAGAGACAAGATTTGGTTAACAACACTCTCTGTTACATGGCTTCCTCCAGTGAAGGCTCCTCTTCGTGGTGCAATTGAATCTAATTCATCTAAGAAAATAATTGAAGGTGAAGCTTGCTTTGCTTTTCGAAAGACTTCCCGTACAGCTTTTTCACTTTCTCCGACCCATTTTGATAATAATTCGGGTCCTCTGACCGCAATAAAGTTAGCTTGACTTTCGGTAGCAACTGCTTTTGCTAATAAAGTTTTTCCTGTTCCTGGTGGGCCAAATAATAATATACCATGAGGAGGTCTGACACCATGTCGCTTAAAAATTTCTGGATGTGTAATAGGCCAATCTACAGCTTCAATTAATTTTTGTTTGACATCTTCTAGGCCTCCAACATCTTCCCACATTATATTGGGTATTTCTAGTAAAACTTCTCGCATTGCAGACGGTTCAGTGATTTTCAAAGCTTCATCAAAGTTTTCTTTTGAGACAACTAATTTTGAAAGAATCTCTGGAGATAATGGTTTATCAAAATCAATTTTTGGCAAGATTTTTCGTAGGGTATGCATTGCTGACTCTTTGGTTAAAGCTGCAATATCCGCTCCGACAAATCCATGAGTTTTAGCTGCATATTCTTCTAAATCAACATCCTCTGCTAAGGGCATTCCACGGGTATGTACAAGAAGTACTTCATATCTCCCCATTCTTGAGGGAACACCTATTTCAATTTCCCTATCAAAGCGCCCAGGCCGTCTTAAAGCAGGGTCAAGAGCATTAGGACGATTAGTAGCTCCAATAACAATTACTTTTCCACGACTTTTCAAACCATCCATGAGAGCAAGGAGTTGTGCAACCACACGACGTTCAACCTCTCCTGTAACTTCTTCTCGTTTCGCAGCAATCGAATCTAATTCATCTATAAATATAATAGAAGGAGCATCCTTCTCTGCCTGTTGAAAAATTTCTCTTATACGCTGTTCACTTTCACCATAAAATTTAGACATGATTTCTGGTCCTGCTATTGATACAAAATTAACTCCCGACTCATTAGCGACTGCTTTGGCAAGAAGAGTTTTTCCAGTTCCAGGTGGGCCATGAAGAAGTACTCCTTTGGGTGGATCTATACCCAATCGTTCAAAAAGCTCCGGATGTTTCATAGGAAGTTCAATCATTTCCCTGACTCTTTTAATTTCTTCTGCTAATCCTCCAATATCCTCATATGTGACTCGAGGAAGCATACGAAGATCTTTAGGAGCTTCCTCAATAATATGGACTTCTGTTCCATCACCTACAGTGACAATTCCATCAGGATCGGTGTTAACTACAACAACTTTTATTTCCCCAAGACTTACTGGACTGGATGCTCCAAAAAATCTTGAAATGAATTCATCCATCCCTTTACCAGGTGTACCTCCAGAAGGTGGAATTTTACGGATCTGCCCTGTAATTACAAGTAGATCTCCTCTTGAAATAGGATGATTCTGTAATCGTTCTCTAA
The DNA here is from genome assembly GCA_016839515.1 of Candidatus Hodarchaeum mangrovi. Lineage (GTDB taxonomy): Archaea > Asgardarchaeota > Heimdallarchaeia > Hodarchaeales > Hodarchaeaceae > Hodarchaeum > Hodarchaeum mangrovi. The sequence continues at coordinate 8,966 of JAEOUE010000054.1, read as the reverse complement.
TAATATCAGATTTAACAAGTAAACGAATTCGTTCCTCTGCAGGAGCAATAGTAATATGTTTTGCTTCTCGTTTTTTAATTGCTCTAACACGAACTGTTTCTCCCAAACTTGTACCAACATTCCCTCTAATAAGACCATCCATCCGTATAATACGTTTTCCTCGGTCTTCCCTTCTACCTGGAATGACTAAAGCACCAGTTTTCCTTCCCCCTGGTCTATCGCTAGAAATTTCAACAATATCCCCAGTTTCTAGGTTAAATTCACGCATAATTGAGTAATCAATTCTTACTAATCCTCGTCCAACATCACTTTGGTTTGCTTCAGCAACCTTTAATGTTAGACCTATATCCTCTTCAGACATTTTTCATCAATTTTCCAAATGCAAAATCCCTTTAATAATAAAAAAGTACATCTTTATTTATATAATTGAATATATGACCACACCGATATTCATCACTAGAAAACGAGAAGAATAAAAAATAGCCTTTAGTTGCCTATCCTCAATCAACCTATAATAATAAATACCTAATGAACCATTTATAATAAACTAGATTAAAATGAATCTCAAAATAAAAAAAATTAAATCATTTTGATTTAATCAATAAATTAAGATATTCTTTTGCCTTTAAAACCGTATTTTTTGCTTCCCCATTCTTATCAGATGAGAAAGATATGATTAACATTATATTTTCCCCTTCTTGATATGTTTTTGGAAGAGATTTAATCCAAACATTGAATTTTTCTCTTACTTGGTCTAAAAAAGGTGCTAACAATGATTCATCAGTAAAAGGAACTATTAGATTTTCTTCGTAGAATTCTAAATGTTCTTTTTTCTGAATATCATGGAATTGAGGTTCAATGATAGAAAACATTTCTTGCATTTCTTTAGGAACTCCAGGTAAGCAAAAAATCCAACAATTGGAAGGTTTATGATCAAAATATATACCTGGTGCTGTTCCAACAGGATTATAAATGGGTTTTGCCCCTACAGGCAAATAAGCCATCTTCTTTCGTGCTGAGGTAATTTTCTCTGTATCAACCAACCCATTTCTATACAATTCTTGGTAACGCTGAGTAACAATATTAATTCCTTCAGGGTGGATTTTAAGGGGAACATTTAAGGTCTCAGCTAGAAAACTCGCCGTGGAATCATCCCAAGTAGGGCCTAATCCTCCTGTTATTATTATTATTCTATAATTCTTTTTAATTAGGGCATTAGTTAATTCTGATACAACTATTTCTCTTTCATCTGGAAGAGTTAGGATTTTTTTCACAGTTAATCCAAGATTAGTTAATTTTTCTGCTAGAAAAGTGGAATTTGTGTTTACCGTTTTTCCTGAAAGCAATTCATTTCCAATTGCTATTATTAAGACTTGGTTCATTAGCAGCACCATTAAAGGATGAGTTTTAGATTATAAAATGATAAATCCTATTGAATTTATGTATATTGATTTGAATTGATAAGAGATTCATACTCAGATTAAGTCATTAATAGACAGCATATTTGAATAGAATTTTTTAAGTAATTGAATTAGATTATATTTTAATAAGGTAAGACATTTGTGAAAGAATGTTTTAAGCATAATATTAAATTATATAGTATGGACAAGTAGCTTTCTCAAAGAAAGAAAGCAAGAGATTATATTATGGATGCTAGGAAAATGTCATCGGTAAACAAAGATCTAGTTTCCAAGGCTCAGATAGTGGTTATTCGTGATTTAACAACTGAATTACGTTCAATTGACCCCACAGTCCAAGTATCAACAGTAAATGAGGCCCAGAAACTAGTAATTGAGATTGAAAGAATAGAAAAAGAGCTTAAAACTGCTGGGTTCTTTAAAAAAAGAGGACTAAAAAAATCTCTTGATCAAAACCTTGTTCAGTATAAAAAACTTACAGAAGACCTTTTAAATACGTTGCTTGTTGGATTTAGAAAAATTTACTTTGATTTGGCAAATAATATTAAAGAAATTGCCAAGTTTATCCCTCAAGAGACAGAAGCGATCAGAAAGCTACAAATTCCGAGTTTCAATCCTGACCAAATTATAAAATTTAGCTCTACAGTTTTGAAAATTTATAATCAGATTTCCGAAGTATTAAGAGGGAAAACCCTTTCAACTCTTGTTTTTAACCGCGAAATCGTTGATTTATATGGCAAATTCATAGAATTTAATGAAGAAAAAATCCGTTTAACTAGTAAAATGACAAAAGCAAGCATACATGTCATGACTATTCCTGATTTGTTAACATTATATGATGATTTAGAAACAGAAAATGCCTATTTGAAACAAAAACAAAAAGGAACCGAAGGTAAAATTCAAGTTGCAATCATCCAAATGATCTCAGAACTACAACAGCATCTAGACACAGTTGAGTCTATTGGATTAAATCTAGGAGATAAACCTCTTATTTTGAAACAAGAACTACTTGAAATTCGAACAAAAATTGAAGGAACGATCTCCGTTGAAGAATTACTTGATTTAGAAAAGCAATTGAACAATATAAGTAAAGAATATATTAATTTATTACGAACCTATGAAATTTCACTTAAAACCGAGACAGAAGATCAAATTGGTAGGATTCTCCAGATTGTAGGAGATCAGCCAATGGATATTAGCAATACCTCAACTCCAGAAATTGATGTTTCTACTTCTTCGATTCCTATTATCATTCAAGATATTGAAAAAATTCGGTCTTGGTACCAACAACAATTATTAAATGCGAAAAAATTAGTAGGTACTGCAGAATTAATTAATGCCTCAAAGACCATTGGGGCTATGAAAATTCCAACTCCTGAAAACTTTGTTGAAAATATACATGAAATTGAAAAGGAAGCTGAAAAAACTCAGGGTCTTCAGAATTGGGTATTTTTAATCAAACGATTTTATGATTTAAAATCTCAATTAGCAGAAGGTTGTCAAAACTACTTTTTCCGTTTATTAGAAAATCCACATATCCAAGAAGTGATTAATGTCAGTAATGGGCCTCCAATTCCAACAATAAAGGATTTTGATTCCCTTACTACAAGTGAATTAGTTAATAAGGCACGAGAAATTAAGGAATGGGAAACTCGACTCGTTGCTTTCTTTTCAAAACCTGCACAGCAAAGTTTACGTCAAAATTTGATAAATCTTTATGATTCTCGCGAAAGTATCCAAAAAATTCTCTCGAATGATCTTAAAGAAAAGATCGAAGTAATAAAAGCGCAAAAAAGCTCTGATGATATTGAGATAAGAGAACTTGTTAAAGAGATTGAGAGTTTAAATCGTCTCAATCAAAGCATTAAAAATGAACTTTGGAATGCTATTGATAGTGAAATTCACCCTATTCTTAATCAGCTAATAAGTTTGGAGACAATTCCTCCCAAATTGAAATCTCATGTCCCTCCTTTAGTCTTTGATGATCTTAAAGCGTTCCGTGAAGATATTAATGTGGCTTCAGAAGGCTCAATTCAAGAGTTATTGGATGAATACGAAAAAATTCCTGTTTGGAAATATAAAATATCCACCCGTGTTCGGGAAAATCTGAAAACAATCCCTTTTCCTCTTCTTCCAATCGAAACACAATATGATTTACGTGAAAAACGTAATGAAATAGTTTCATTGGTTGATAAATACGCTGAAGCAGGTGATATCGAATCAATAATTCGGGATTATATCTCATTCTTGGAAAAAATTGAAGAAAATAAAAATGAGATATTAGTTGAGTTAAAAACACGGTTAGAAAGCTTAGAGGGTGTTGATAAACGACTTTATAGATTATTTAAGGCCCAAAAGGTCTTAGTTTCTTATACACCAGAGAGAGAATTTGAAAATCTTGATTATTCTGAAGCATTAACAGAATATTGGCAATTAAAGTCTTACATTGAACGTAAATCTGCAACACTTGCAGAACAAATGGAAAGAGAAATTTCTTCTCATATTCAAGACTATTCCAAACTCCCACGACAGTATGCAGAGTTTTTTGATAAAACAGTTGATTTAATGAAAGAACGGATGGAAGAAATTAAGACTCACAAGGATATTGTTCGTTTAGTTAACATTTTCGAAAGTTATAGTCTTGAAAGCCTCCAGATGGCAAAAGATTCCCTTGCTAAGCTTCATCAGAATTTATATAACTGGATTAGGGTAAGCTTACCAAGAATTAACGAAATTGCACCCCTTGATCCAGTAATATTTAGTGCAGAAGAAAAAATATCAAATTTTGAACCTGAAGAGGTTTCCCATGAACGTCTTGCTCACAAATTACGACAATTAATTTATTTGTATGACACTGAAATTGTTGCTATCTTGTTATCACAAGCAGTCAATGAATCACGAAATGTCTTAAAAAATGTAAATGATTTGAAAGAAGTTGGAATAAATATCATCGAATATGTCGGGCATTATATTGAACGATTTAGCCAAATTATTGTGAAAAATCAAGAAGATGTTCAACTCAAAGAGATTACAGAAGTTTTTGTAGAAATTGATCAATTACAAAACGATTCTAAAGCATGTAAGGCTATAAGAGATATGGGAACGAAATATATAACTGAAATTCAAGAGACTATTGAATATCTCTTTTTAAATTATCAAAAAGATCTAAGACATGATGAACGTATTGATTTAATGTACTTAAACAAATTTCAGGAGACCGCAGCTACTAACCATGTCGGTAGATTAACAAAAGCTATCTTAGAATTAGCTGGAGTCCGGCAAATTATAATTAATATTGTCAAACAAATAGAAAAAGAACAAAATGCTGTGGTTCAATCTGAACTAGGGAAATTTGAATATTATTCTAATATACAAGAAGTATACAAACATTATACAAAAGAAGCATCTAAGAAAATTTTCCCTTTGTCAAAGTTGGTAAATGATCGGGAAGAATTAATGTCATCACATGATTTACGTTTCATTTTAGAACTACTTCCCCAAATTGATGATCAACGTGAAGAATGGAAGAAGGTTGCAATTCAGCTAAATAAGTGGCATAGGGCAATAAGGATGTTTCGTCCTAGATATATTCCAACAGACAGCCCAGAAGAAAATATTCGACAATTCAAGGAAATAGAAAAAAAGATATCGGAAACATATCCTAATAATAGAGTAATTCGCGCCTATCTATCCTTAGCGATGAGATTATTTATTGAATTGAAAACTGGAGTGTCACTACTGTAAATCTAGCATTCTTATATAGTAAACGAACATAAAGATGAGAAATTTGAAGAAAGAATAGAAAGATATCAATTGGTAATAAAAATGGAAACTGTTAATTCAAATACTTCACAGGTATTCTGTATAGGTTTAGGGGAATGTGGTAGCAATCTTGTAGGGAGCTACCTAGCTAGATCTAAAAAAGGTGAACTTCCACCACGAATTCGTGAATATTTAGTAATGAACACGGATCGGGGTGATTTGCTTAAAGCAAGACAAAAATATTCAATATCGTCGAAACGAACTTTACTTTATTCTGATGCTGAAATTGGTGTGGGTGGGAAATTTTCTGCGGGATTTGATGCAGTTATTAGCTCAGAAGATATTATACTCAATCAATTACAAGCGCTCGGATACGAAGGAATCAGTGGATTTTGCATTTTCACTAGTTTTGGAGGGGGAACAGGTTGTGGAGGAACTCCTGCGTTAATTCGTTTGTTAAGAAAAAGATTTGCAGAACAAGAAAAACGGAAGATTTTCATTTATGTTTTTGGTGTTCTACCATTCAATAACCAGTCAAGTGAAGCTGTGAATAGTGTTTGGGCTTTGTCAAAGCTTCTTCGTTTGCAGCTAGAAGAGGGAAACATGGGTCCTGATCTAATACTTCTTCTTTCTAATCGAACAATGCTTGAACGGGTGCTTAGTATGCAAAGAGGAGAATCTGTAGATCTTTTAAGCAGACAAACTGGAAATGATTTAGCTGATTTAAGTAAAGAGAAATTAAAGTCAACAACTCCAATAATATTAGGACAAGATTCTAATGAGTTTCCAACTCAACTCGAAGAACAATTTGTGGAGTTAATAAATCCTCTTGCGTTGGAATCAATTGCTGAAATGCTTTCGCCTGGAGTCCCTGAAATAGGAAAAGAGGTACTTCCAACTACTGATATCGGAGATTTTGCGTTAAAACTTGATAGTGTTGTAGTTCCTGCTATGTTTAATGATTTAACTGTCTTTCCTGAAGTCGGAGGAATGGGATCACAGCTCAATACAGCAATTGAATATACAGTTTCAAACTGTAGTCTTACCAATATGGGTAATAACCCTGCTGCTTCATCGGTATTTTCTGTATTGAGTGGATCCCGGGATATTGCTCGGGTTGAATTTGATCCTTTTCTAAAAAAATCTCTTACGCCTTTTTTAGCTAAAGGAGCAAGTATTTCTCCAACTTATTGTGCTTATGATGATGATGCCACCAAAGCTTCCTTACTTCTCTTATTCGGTCTTCCAAAGATTCCAGAACTTCATGACATTCTAGAAGAGGCCAAATCATTGATCCAACTACATAGCGGTGACTCCGAGTTAAAACAACATTGGTTCAAGCGTTCAAAAGGTACAACCCGAGAAGAATTAATTAACGCGGTAAATGATCTTGAGAAATTATTTGGTTATTACATTACACCAGAACAGAAATCAACATAAGGTGCTGGAAACAAGTGGATGAAAAAAATTCACCTCCTACTGACCCTCATAATGCTTCTTCCTCAATATCTCTGCCTTCTGATTTAAAAACAGAGTTTTGGAAATCACGAGGAAATATGGGAGAAAAAATTAATACTTTAGTAGGATTAAATGTCCTTACCCTAAATCTCACAATAAAAATCCTTCTAAAACTATCAGAATCCCTACCTGTGCCAGAAGATATTATGCGAGAAGTACGATTAATTAATGATTTCATTATAGCGCTTCAGGCTCAACCTGATTCTGATTTACAGTTGATAGAAAAAATAACAACTCTTCAATCAAAATTAGATGGGTTACTTGAAACAGACATTCCAAAAGAAACTTTAATAATGGAAGTAAATGATCAATCAAAACCTATTATAGCTGCAAAAGAACAAATAGGTGTTTTTGACTTAGATCCATATTATACCGATTCTTGGGGATTGATAGAATCATTGAGATCATTTATGGATAACTATACCAATCTGTCTCATATTGCGTTTCCCTATTATTATTTTGAAGGCTGTAAAGAGATTTTTCGATTTAGAATTCAAAAGGAAATAAATGATGTTCCTAATCATGAAATATACCAGATCCCTTCCCAAAAGTTACAGGAACTGATCGAGAAGTTATTAAGAGAAGCTCCATCAGCTCGTTTGTTACAGAATTTAAAAAAGTTGTTTCCTGATGAAACTGGAAAGGAAATTCTCCCTTTTGAAAAAGAAGAAGTCCAAGATATAATTAAACAATATTTTTTTAATGTCTCTGCATTTTTATTGGGCAAAAGAAATCTTTCCGACTCACTAAGAGTGTCAATGAATGTACTACGGGGTTTTAATCTTGGCCCAGGTGACTTGGAAACACGAATTCCAAACGTTTCGTTTAATATTGTTAAATCTTGTTATCAGGAAATGAAAATGTATCCACAAGATGAATTCAGACAATTTCTTTATTCAGAAACAATGATTCTTATCCATAAAATCAATGATTCTCTTTTAGCCAATGAAAGATATGTTCGTTATTTAAGACGTTTAAAATAGGATGGACTTTCATATATGATACGATGGACCAAGTCATAGCATATTTTATACACCAAAAAATCCTTATTGAAACAAATTATTTGAGCACTAAATATAATAAAAACGATCCTGAGATATTATTTAAAGATAAAAAACAATTGGTGAGGTTTTAATATGGGAATCGAGGAAACACTGAGAACTATTGAACAATTAACAAAAGAAATGATGGGAAGATTTGGTGAAATCACTTCATCTTTAAAAATAATGGTTGCTTCGATTGGAGATCTTAAATCAACAACTGATCAATTATCTCAAGAAATTCAAAATACAAGAATAAGTGGAACTTTACAGAATTCGATTCAGACATTACCTCAGATCATTCAAACCCTAGAACAATCTATTTCGTCATTTCAGAAGGCATTTGAATCTCTAGCTAAAGAGACACGAGACGATCTGAAGTTTATTAAAGTTAGTTACGTGGAAGATGTCGTTGGAAATATGCGAAATCTTTCTTTACAAATAAGTGACATGGTGAAGACCTCAACAGAGAAAACAAAGGAACAATATGAAGCTAGTATAACTAATTTTCTAATGATTAATGATGCATTGCAGCAAATTGAAAGTGGATTGAATTCGTTGCTCGAGAATCAAGCTGACCAACTCGCTACCGTTGGAGATCTCCGAGACCGTGTAAATGCGATCATTCAAGTAGAATTATCATCTCTAAGAGATCGAATCGTTATTTATCTAGAAGCCTCAGTAAACGAGCTAAAAACTTCTGTTGCCGAACGAATGGCATTTCAAGATGAAAGCTTGCAAAGACTCACAACCTCTATTGAAAGAATGAATCAAAATCTTTCTGCATTACCACAAGTAATTCAACAGGAAATTGACACTGCAGTCCAAACGAAAATCAATACTCAACTAGATAGCATGGAAAAAGAAATGAAGAGGATGACTGCCTTTATTGTTAAATCACAGCGTGCTAAAGAATGATTGTATTGTGGAAAACCTGCAGATTTTACCTGTAGTAATTGTGGTAAAAAAAAAAATTAATTAAGGCAAGAGCAAAGCTGGATATAGGGAAAAATCTTTCTATATTTTTAATATTATCACTATTCTAACAATTTCTAGTAGACTGGGCTGATATTTTAGATTCTAGATGTATAAGAATATAACAAAGTTAAAAACATTTAGAGTTAAAACACAGTTTTCGATAGAATCATGATGCAGTTTAAACAATATGAATACGTTCGAAATTATAGACATCAAACATCCCCTTAGAAGTTAAAAATTGAAAAACTTT
>JAEOUE010000268.1 GCA_016839515.1 Candidatus Hodarchaeum mangrovi | reverse complement strand
TGCTTTATCTATTCTTCAATTAATTCGACCTCCTGGTAAAATAGAGAGGGGATCAGTCAAATTTGGAGAGGTTGATCTCTTAAAATCATCTGAAAATGAAGTGTTACCTTATAGAGGAAACGAGATAACAATGATCTTTCAAGATCCTTTAAATTCTCTTAACCCTGTTTATAGAGTGGGGAAACAAATTACGGAAGTATACCTTTTACATAAAGAGGAAGAACTGCTACTTGAAGCAGTGAAATATAGTAATAAAAGTGTATATAGTGTCGCTCGGGATTGGACTATTGAGCTCTTAAGAAGTTTAAAAATCCCTAATCCTGAACTAATAATTGATAGGTATCCTCACGAATTAAGTGGGGGAATGCGACAAAGAGTTCAAATTGCCATGGCTCTCGTTTGTAGTCCAAAACTCCTTATCGCAGATGAACCTACTACTGCCTTAGATGTAACTGTACAGAATCAGATACTAAAATTAATGAAGGATCTTCTAAAACAGTTTAATACGTCAATTTTATTTATAACACATGATTTAGGTATAATTTCAAAAATGTGTGACACGATTGCTATCATGTACAGTGGTAGGATAGTTGAATACGGAAAGAGGGAAACACTATTAACTAAAGCTTTTCATCCATACACAAGGGGATTAATTGCATCAATTCCGATTGTAGGAAAAAAACAAGAAATGTTAGAGACAATTCCCGGCACAGTTCCAAACTTAATTTATCCTCCCTCGGGATGTCGATTTCATCCCCGATGTAAATATAGATTTAAACCATGCGATTCTATTATCCCAAAAAACATAGAAGTTGAACCAAATTATTATGTTGCATGCCACTTATACGATCCTGACTTTAAAGATGATTATAAGAAAAAAGTTGAGGTAGTTTCAGTTTAAATTTGTTTAGTTGACAATGGTGAACAGAACATGAACGATTCGGTAAAAGAAAAAATTAATTGGGTAGTTTTTGCAATTAGTGGATTAGGGTTAGTCTTTACAATTGTTGGAATATCTGCGGGATTAATGCCTTTAATAATCTCCATTTTAGAGCAAGCTAATCTCGCAGGATTATATCTATCGGTGCTTTTTGTTGCTTATGCACTTTTTTCACAAGCAACGATTCCCTATGTGTTATTTAGACGCATCATAAATAAGGGGAAAATCAAAATATCTAGAAGTAGTAAGAATATAACAATTTTTTTAGCACTTGCTAGTCTATTCTTTATTATATCAAGCGGTATCTTAGTTCGTGCCGAAGAGACTTTACCTAAAAGCGGTCAGCTTCTATTTTTTTCTCCGATTATAACGCTTATAGCAGGATTATTTGCTAAAGACTATAGAATAATTGCACGAAAGAAAGAAAAAACCGGATTTTCTGTTATTCTATTTTTACTCTATGATTTACCTCTTATTCTTTTTCCAATCTTAATAATTCTCATTATAAGTGTTAGTTATTTCATTGATCCTGCTTTTCAATTGTTCTTTATGCTCATAATAGGATTAGTTGTTGATCTTTTTATTGAGTTATTTATTCCGTTGTTTATTGTTAGTTCTCTAATTGCGTTTTTTATCATCAATATAATATCGCTATCTCGTTCGCAGCTACTAGAAAACAAAGTAAAACTTATCTTAACGGCGTCAATTTTAAGCTCAGTAGCAAGTTTTTTTCTTCCATATTCGATACAGATGAAAATTCTTTTAGCAGCATTATTTTCAGCCATAATTAGTTCGATCCTTAAATACATATTTATAAAAAAGATCCCCATAAAGAAACTTCGAGAATTAACTGAATTAGAGGAAGGAAAAGATTTACTTAAGGTTGACAACCTTAAAGTTTATTATATTTTAACAAAAGGGGCTTTAAAGAAGCAGATAGGGGCAGTTAAAGCTGTTGACGGAATATCGTTCAAGATAAAAACAGGAGAAACCATAGGGTTAGTTGGTGAAAGTGGATGTGGTAAAACGACAGTGGCGAATTGCATTTTAGGATTAGTTGAAAAAGAGGATGGTGAAATATTCTTTGACGATAAACCTATTGTCACTCCATATTCTACATATTTACGTCAAAAAGTTCAAGTTGTTTTTCAGGATCCAGATGCATCCTTAAATCCACGTATGAAAGTAATAGATATTGTTGCTGAGCCTCTCAAAAATTTGATGGGAATAACTAAGAAAGAAGAATTAAGAAAAAGAGTTTTAGATTTATTAGAGAAAGTGTCATTAAATGTAGAACACCTAGATCGATATCCTCATGAATTTTCAGGAGGTCAAAAGCAGCGTATAATTATTGCTAGGGCTCTAGCGAGCAATCCTGAACTGATAATTCTTGATGAGCCTACATCGGCTCTTGATGTGTCTGTTCAAGCTCAAATTCTTAATCTCTTAAAAGTTTTACAAAAAAAATACCATTATGGATATTTATTTATAACTCATAACCTTTCTGTAGTAAATCACATTGCGGATCGTGTAGCTGTCATGTATCTTGGCCGAATTGTCGAAACGGGAAGTGTTAATCAGATCTTTAATAATCCCTCGCATCCATACACGAAGGCTCTTCTGAAGTCCCGTTCTGAAATTGATCCCTATAGTCAAGAAATTAAATTCATACTAGAGGGAGAAGTCCCAAGTCCAATCAATCCTCCGTCTGGATGTCATTTTAATCCTCGCTGCTCTTCTGATAATCGAACAAAGCAATGTGAAATCCAAAATCCGCAAAAGATAGAAATTGAGGATGGACACTATATTTGGTGTGTAAACCCTCCAAAAGAAATAGGAATGTTAGAAGAAATTGATTATATTACTGATTAGGTAGATTCGAATTCATATTAATTAAAACTAAGAAGAAATAGAATATGAACAACCCTCCTTTTGAGTTAAAATGTGAATATCTCGAAAATCCAATCCAAATAGATACAACGGTTCCACATTTTTCTTGGATTGTTGAGCATGAAGAAAGAAATCAATCTCAGTCCGCTTTTCGTATAATTGTATCTGAGGAAGAAGCATCGATATTATCAGAAAAGGGTAATTGTTGGGATAGTGGGAAAGTAAAATCTGTTCAAACCAATAATATCTCATATAAGGGCGAAGCTTTAAAAAGTGATTCGAAATATTATTGGAGAGTAAAATGGTGGGATAAAAATGATTCTGAGAGTGAATTTAGTGAAACTTCCAGGTTTGAGACTGCTTTATTAAATGCTTCTGATTGGAAAGCAAAGTGGATAAGTAAAAAAGAATTTGTTGATATAAAAACAAGAGAAACTCTGCAATATCAAACAGACTCCCGCGAATCTTTTAAGGAATTACCTGCCCTTTATCTGAGAAAAGAGTTTACTATTAACAAAGAAGTCAAATCCGCTAAGTTATATATCTGTGGTGTTGGATATTATGAAGCTTATTTGAATGGAAAAAAAGTTGGAAATAGAATTTTGGAACCAGCACAGACAGATTATGAGAAGATAGCACTCTATTCCACATACGACATTACATCAGCTTTACGACATCAGAACGCTCTGGGTGTGATACTAGGAAATGGACGCTGTATCGAACGAGAAGACAGGCAAATCACTGAAGATATTAAGTTACCTGTTAAAAGTTATGAATACACTAAATTAATAGCTCAAATTCATATTCATTTTTCTGATGGAACAGAAAGTATTATTGGAACAGATGAGAGCTGGAAAGAATCTATGGGGCCAATCAGTGAAAATGGTATATACAATGGAGAAAAATATGACGCGCGTCTCGAGATGTCTGGATGGGATTCACCTAAGTTTAATGATACTGCGTGGAATGAGGTGATTTTAGTAAGTGGGTACCCATTAGCTTCACAGATGATGCAACCTATTGAAGTCACAAAAATAATGAGACCACAAAAGTTAATCCGTCCCCATTCTGGAACATTTATTTATGATTTTGGACAAAACTTTACTGGATTCGTTCGGTTATATGTTCACGGCCCAAGAGGTACTCAAATCAAACTAAGATTCGCTGAACTTATAAATGAAAATGGGACGTTAAACACAGCCCCAAATAGAAGCGCACTCGTAACAGACGTTTACATATTAAAAGGTGAAGGTTTAGAAACCTTTGAACCTCATTTTACATATCATGGTTTTAGATATGTTGAATTAACTGGATTTCCCGGCGTACCAACATTAGAAAACATTGAGGGATTATTTTTTCACAGTAATGTACCTAAAGCGAGCGAATTCAATTGCTCAAATCAATTAATAAACCAAATTCATCATAATATTATTTGGGGACAATTAAGTAATTTGATGAGTA
>JAEOUE010000267.1 GCA_016839515.1 Candidatus Hodarchaeum mangrovi | reverse complement strand
GATTATTCTGGGTAGAGAGAGCACAATAGTAATAGGGATTGAAAAAGATCATAAATTAATTACCAAAGGACCATATCACATCATTCGTCATCCTATTTATACTGGAGCATCATTTCTTTTCCTTGGCTATTCCCTTTCTTTTTCTAGTCTGATTTGTTCGATTATTACCTTGTTAATTCTTGTGTTGTGGTTAAATAAAAGAATGACATTAGAAGAGACATTGTTGATTCAAACCTTTGGAGAAGAATATCTGGGGTATATAAAACTCACCAAAAGGTTAATCCCTTTTATTTACTAAACTTCAATTATATTTTCCTTAGAATTAAGAATCTCTTTTTTTTCTTAATCAAGATTATTTTTTTTTACATAAATTCAATACATCCCCATTCAAATCTATTAAGTACCGATATGAGGCATCTCTTATCTTTTTAAGTAAATAAAGAAGAATCTCCTCTCATTGGAAACTTTTTTTAGAACTAGATGATATATTTCTGAAAATATCAAAGTCATTTGCTATTGATATTTTAAAAATTTAAATGGTGATCTTTTGGAATCTAAGATATGTCCTTCTTGTGGATCAGAAAATGATCGTATACGAATTAATTGTTGGAATTGTGGAGCTTCTATACAATCTTCGTTTATTTCTAAAGTTACAGAATTAAACATTAATAATACAATGCAATTAGCTATGGACGATGATTCAGTTATTCATGTTTGCCCTAAAACATCAATAAATTGTTATCATTGCAACTCTTCGTTTGTAATTGAAGGAATGGGGGTTTTTATCTGCCCAAATTGTCATAAAGAGAATAATTTTAATGGTCCATTTAAGGTTGATTGTGAACCCTGTTCGATACGATTGATCATTAAACAGATTACATCTTCTAAACCTGTTATAAAATGCCAAAATTGTGGTCAAAAGTATCATATTATAAGTCATTATCCTAAAAAAACCCTTTTAAAAAAAATATGGGAATTTTATAAATCTTTACATTTTTTACAGGGTTAAAAATTGATAATTAAGGCATTTTAGTAGAAATCCTATATGGTAAAAATTTTGATTATTTTTTTCTTGGAAATAATCTCAACCTAAAGATAAAACTTAGAATTCCTTTCATAAAAAACAGCATAAAAAACTTAAGGTTTCAAAAATAAGGTTGAATTATGCCAAAAGCTCATTCTTCTGTTGACAAGGTAAGGAAAAAGAATGATTTTTCGTTAATGAATAAACAAGAACTATTAAAGGCTATTTATAATTGTGATCCTGATTTTAATGGGCTATTTTATTTTGGAGTAAAAACGACTCACATTTATTGTCTCCCATCTTGTAAAGCTAAACGTCCTCTATCGACCAATATTGAATTATTTGAAACAAAAGAATTGGCTGAAAAAGCAGGTTATCGGGGATGTTTGAGATGTAAAGCTGCTGATTTTCCCGATACAACTCCTCCTTGGCTAAAAAATCTTGTTAACAAATTGAATAAAATAAAAAATAGGCGTGTGACCCGAAAGGAATTTGAAAATATAACAGGAGTCGAAATAACAACAATTAGGGAGCAATTTAGAAAAATATACCGTGAAACTCCAGTTCAATACCATAGAAAAGTGCGTTTAAACTATGCAATGACTCTGATAAAATCAGGAATGAATACTTCAGCTGCAGGATTACAATCTGGATTCAAATCGAGTAGTGGATTTAGACAAGCGTTTATTAAAGAATTTGGGGTAAATCCAGGAGTATTTTCTTATGAATAAGATAGAAAAGGTTTATTATAATTCGCCAATTGGTATCATTGAGATTAGGGTTAAAAATAATGTACTAATCAGCCTAAGATATATTGATGATGAGGAGATAGATCTTAATGCAAAATCTGAGTTACCAATCATAGCTGAGTGTATAACACAGCTGAATGAATATTTTCAAGGAGCTAGAAAAGAATTTACTGTACCATTCGAGCTTAATGGTACAGAATTTCAAAAAAAAGTTTGGAAAGAAGTAAGTAAGATTAAACACGGAAAGGTACGATCCTATGCTCAGATAGCTCAAAGTATTGACTTACCTAAGGCTAATCGTGCTGTCGGTAATGCTAATGCTATGAACAAACTTCCAATAATCATCCCTTGCCATCGGGTGATTGGGAGTAATGGCAAGCTCACAGGCTACCGTGGTGGAATTTGGAGGAAGCAATGGCTATTGAATCATGAAAAAAATACTCTCCATAAATATTTCTAGATTTAAAGCCTTTAAGAGTAAAAATAAGTAGATTCTTGATTCCTCTAAAGACTAATTCTTTTTATTAGTTAATTAATTTTAGATCAAGATTCAATCTTCATTGGAAATTCCTAAATATAAAGATAAGTAAAGATTGATTCATTAATCACCATTATTAATGAATGGTTTGACCGTCTAAATTGAGGATATGTTGTAAAAATAAAAAATAATTTGATATTATTTGTTTATTATTGAATTATTGTATGTACTAATATTCGAACATCATCTGTTCTAAGTATAGGATTAAATTCCTTGAAATTTCATTAATAAATGATGAGCAAAATGAGTAAAATGTATAAAAATACTTTCTATGGGATTATGCTGACCGGCTTTCTGACTTTTGGTGGTATTTTTATCACTCCACTTCTCTTAACGGACTATTTTTTTCCAAAGCCTATCGAATCAATTTATGATTTCCCCGATCGAATATATGATATTAGTTTTAGTTTTCATAATATCTCAAGTTTTCTTTTTCCAATTAATTCTCTTCAAATTGCTTACAGGGAATTCAATAGTTCATATCTTAACTATTCAGATCCTTTTCTGGTTGCTGTTTGGTTCTTTAGGAATTCTCCCGCTCATCCAGAAAAGGAGAATTTCCCAGATAATTGTACAACATGGAGAATTACTCCTTTTCCAGGACGCCAATATAATCAATGGAATGTATGTACAACATATGCAACAGATAATCCTCCTATATATGTTCATGATACTTATATTGTGTTTGAAGTGATGCTGTTTAGTGAATTGATTTTTTATGCCAGTAAAATGCCATCAATTAATTTTTCTACTTTAGGGTATGAAAAAAATCCAGATACTGAGATGGAGGGTAGTAAAGCAGATTTTATTGTTCCTGATCAGTGGGTATTATCTATTACTCTTACTTTTGAGAATCATACATCCATTGTTATTGATGCACATAAGGATGGATGGTTAGAATATACTAAGTATATTCCCTATGAATGGACAGCTTATGGTGATGAATTTACAGTATTTAGTTCAGGAATAACCCATTATATGGAGTTTAATGAAAACTTCAATGAATTTCATCAAACATTCAGCGATTATGTGAAAACCCATATAAAAAATATCAATACAACTAATTTATAGAATAGAAAGATAAAAGGCGTTCTCTGTGAATACTAAAACAGACGTTTTAGATACTATTGATGGAACTATAGCACTAGGAAATATAGAAATCGAGGACTTACGCAGAGAGATTAAAGGGAAAACTTTACAAGTATATCTATTACTTGCAAGAGGGAAAGATCAGGATTTTGGTGTTCGGGAAATATACCAGAGACTCAATTTTAGTAGTGTTTCTATTGCAGCTTACCACCTTAAAAAATTAGAATCCTACAATTTAGTGAAAAAAACAGCTGATAATAGATATCAAGTATCAGAATTACTCCCTCTTGGTTCATATGAAGAATTTTTTGTTTTAAAAGGAAAATATTTACCTAAAGAAGCCTTTATCCTTGCTTTTAGCGCTTCTTCTTTATCACTTGCTCTTTTATTTTTTCTATTAAAAATGTGGGAACCAATGCTTACTCTATTATTTGCCAACGCTCTGTTAGGTACAATTTATTCGTTTGTACGGTTTTATTCTCTTTATCAGCGTAAGGATGAAGAGATTGATTTTAATAATTAAAAATTTCAAAAATTTTTCATAATTTAGTTTTTGAACATTTAATAATAAATCTTGTAAGAAATAATCTTCATCAATATTTTTAGATTATGCTATTTCTAGATTAAACTTTTTTGTTATACTTTTTTTTAGCGGCAGTTTCTCGAAAGTAGTCTCTTACTTGATAGTTTTTAATATTGGGAAATTAGAAAAATCCAGAATCTAATAATTTCGTAAGACAATACCCAATCAATAGTTGAATACTTTTTAGTAAAAAAAGATTAGAAATTACAAGATAATTGGTCATTTGAGGTTCAAAACTCTAGATAACAAGGTGATGAATAAGTGCATGTCATTATCATCGGAACTGGCCATGCAGGAATAAATGCTGCCAGTATTATGCGGCAAAATTCAGATGAGATTGACATCACTATGGTGAGTGAGGATCGCTTTCCCCCTTATCCTCGTCCATCAATTTACAAGATAATTTTGGGTAAAAGTCCCTCTCAAATTTTTAGATACCCCGAAAATTGGTATGATAAAAATAACATTAACCTCCTTCTTGGTCATTGTGTTATTAAAATTCGTTGTCAAAAAAAATCAATTATATGCGCAGACAAGTCAGAATTAAAATATGATAAACTTTTGATAGCCACTGGGTCAAAACCATTTATTCCTCCGATTCCAGGTATTCGTGATGGTCCTCTATATTGTTTAAGAAATATTGATGATGCTCTCGCTATTCGAGAAAAAGCAGAAAGGAGTACTACGGGAAAAGCCACGATTCTAGGTGGAGGTCTTTTGTCCGTAGAGTTAGCAAAGACATTATCTGACATAGATATCCAACCAACCATAATTGATAGGTCTCCATATCTTCTAAGAAAGCAATTAGACCCTGAAGGGGGTCAATTTTTAAATCGTTTACTTGATAAAACCTTTGATACAAGTTTTATATTCAATACAATAAGTGAGCAGATAATCCGAAAGAATGATGAGGAAGTGAAAATCGAACTACGGGATCATTCAGGATTATGGACTCACGAATGTGATTTTCTCTGTAATGCTACTGGTGTTCGGAATGATAATACTCTCCCCAGAGATGCAGGAATTACTATTGGAGAATATGCAATTGTTGTCAATCCTTTTATGCAAACAAATATTCCTGATGTTTATGCAGCAGGGGATGCTGTGAATATTGACTCTTTTCCTGGTTCAAAATTTGGTATTATTCCCACTGCAGTCGATCAAGCTAAGATTGCTGCAATAAACATTTTAGGAACGAGGGTACCATATACGGGAACGCTTCCTTGGACAACCCTTAAGATTGCTGGAATAGATCTTACTTCGATTGGCGATATTGAACTAGGACCTGGAATTGAGGAGAAGGGGATCATTCGTGACTTTCAACAAAGGATTTATCAAAAATTATTCTTTAAAGAGGGTAAAATTCAAGGAGCAATCCTTATTGGATCCAAAATAAATGTTCACCAGATCAAAACGTTAATAATTCATCATGAAAAATGGGAAGTAGTTAAAAACGAATTAAATTTGGAAGAATGATAACGAGGCCCTGAGAATAATGACTGACGATGAAAAAAGCAATTCCAAAGAGAAAAAAGAGGATATAGAAAAACCAAAAATTCCTAAAGAGGAATTGGTTACAACTACTCATAGAGTAATAATCGATGGACAGGAAATCGATTACACCGCTCAAGTTGGTACTCTTCTTATTAAGGAAGAGGAAGAAGGAAAGGAACCAAAACCCAAAGCATCTATCTTTTATATTGCCTATATAAGAGATGGTATTTCTGATATTTCGAAACGACCAATTACCTTTTCTTTCAATGGAGGTCCTGGATCCTCATCTGTATGGTTGCATTTAGGAGTATTAGGACCTAGAAGAGTTATTGCTGAAGCAAATGAAAAACCAGTCAATCCTCCTTATAGACTTGTAGATAATAATTATTCGCTATTAGATTTAACAGACTTGGTATTCATTGATCCAGTCAGTACTGGTTTTTCACGGGCTGTACCAGGAGAAAAGAACACACAATTTCATGAATATAAGAAAGACCTGAAATCTGTTGCAGAGTTCATTCGACTATTTACTTCTCGTTCAAAACGCTGGGCTTCACCAAAATTTTTAATTGGAGAGAGCTATGGAACTACACGCGCAGCTGGTCTATCAGGGGTCCTACAAGATGATCTAGGTATGTTTTTAAATGGGATTATGCTTATTTCTTCTATTTTAAACTTCCAAACAGCTCGTTTCAATCCAGGGAATGATCTTCCATACATCCTATTTTTACCAACTTATACTGCAACTGCTTGGTACCATAAATTATTATCTCCTGAAAGACAGAAGGACTTACAAAAAACAATAGAGGAAGTTACTTCATTTACTTTAAAAGAATATACATTAGCATTAATGAAAGGAGATACTATACCCAAAGAAGAACGAGTACAAATACTTGAAAGATTAGCAGACTTAACGGGTTTATCCCGTGAATATATAGCAGGAGTAAATCTTAGAATCAATATCTATAAGTTTTGTAAAGAACTATTGCGGAAGAAACATCGAACAGTAGGTAGATTAGATACTAGATATTTAGGTATTGAAAGAGATGACAGTAATGCAGAACCTGAATATGATCCAAGTTATTCAGCGATACAAGGTCCATACACTGCAACCTTCAATCATTACGTATTTACAGAGTTAAATTATCAAAATGATTTGCCTTATGAAATACTTAGTCCAATCTATAAAACTTGGAAATATGAAGATTATCATAATCAGTATTTGAATGTAGCAGAAACTCTAAGGGATGCGATGAGTAAGAACCCATTTTTAAAGGTCTTTGTAGGAAATGGATATTACGATCTTGCAACACCTTTTTTGGCAACCAAATATACGTTTAATCATCTTGGATTGGATTCGGGATTGCGAAAAAATATCATAATGGCATATTATGAAGCAGGTCATATGATGTATCTCCACCCTCCATCTCTGGTAAAGTTAAGAAAGGATTTAGCATTATTTATTGAAAATGCCCTCATTTTTCCTAGTTCAAGATTAGATTAACCCAAAATAAAAAATAATAATCCAATCATAAGAATTGGAATTAGACTCAGAATTGAGATTGGGATACCAAACTTCGTGAAGTCCCACCAGGTAATTTCAACACCACGTTCAGCTGCTGTATCAATGACAATAATATTGCTAGCTGCTCCTATAACAGTAGTTGCTCCCGCAAATGTAGTAGTTAAAGCTGCGGTCATCCAAAATATGGGGTGATCTAACGGAGTTCCAGGTAGTATTCCTGTAATGAGAATGGCTACTGGAACATTTGATAATACCTGACAAAGAAGAAATATAATTAGTATAAAGATTACAAAGCTTGTAAAATTGAATTCTAATTGATTGAGAAAAGGGGAAATAGTATTTACAAAGAGATTGGAAGACACAACAGCATCTAAGACTACAAACATACCCATGAAAAAGAGGATGACCTCCCAATTGAGTTTCTCTAGTATTTGGTCTCTTTCATTTACAATAAATAAGAAAATCCCTGTAATAAGAAGAATTATTAGAGTAATTGAAATTTGAGTAATAAAGGAGGAGAGAATTAAACCAATTATTAGAACCACAAAAAAACCTTCTGAAGGTCTTTGTAAAGATTCTAATTCATGTTTTTCTGCAATGGCTGGGATAATAGGAAATTTAATTTCGTTGAACTCAGATTTAAGCAGATACTTTAAGAGGACATAACTTCCAAAGAGAGAAAAAAAGGTAGGGAAAAGAGCCCAAATCCCAAATTCTAAAAAGCTAATACCTCCTGCAATAGCTAGAATATAATTTTGAGGATTCCCTGTTGGTAATAATGCTGACCCAAAAGTTAATGCATAACAGATTGCTAGGATATACGGCTTTGGGTATTTACGTACCTGCTTTGTAAAGGCAATTAATAAGATGGGACCAATAATTGCCACTGTGTCGTTCACAAGTAAGCTTGCAGCGAGACCTAAACCGAAATGGATTAAAAGTAGTAATCCTTTAGGTGATTTTCCTTTTAAGAGGAGTGATTTTCCCCGTTCCTCCAAGGATCCGCTAATATCTAAAGCAGTGACCAAGACAAACATTCCAAAAAGGAAGATTAAAACATGAACCTGTTTTCCGATAACTATGACAGCCCTTTCATAAGCGCCTGGTTGAAGCAGAATTAAGATTAGCGCAGCAATCATAAAGGCAGTCCATGCAGGAACTTTCAGTTTTCCAATCCTGCGGAATATAACTGCTAGATTAACACAAATCAAAAGGAAAAGTGGAATAAATGATTCTAGAAGGTCTTCTAACATCTAATTTACTCTTCTATAAATTTTTTTAAATAAATTAAAAACTCTCTTAGGGTAATATTTCACTAAAATTTATAAATTGCTTTATACTAGACTAGTTAGGAATTTCCTCACTGTTTTTTACATTGTCTTTCGATCATGCAAGTTTAATCAGTCTAGATGGAACATGTCCAAACGATGTATTATCAAAAAATCTATCAATTATGCAATATACAAGATCAAGATATACTTAATTATCTTACTAAAAGGAATGGATCCCCTCTTTTAGCGGGGAAAGCTAGTAAGAAGGAATTTTTCAGTCGGTTGGATAAATTAAAACAAAAAGCTCAATTTTTATTTCAACCAAAATCCATATATAGTATTTTTAATCGATCAGACCTCCCCGCTCGCGAATGTTTCGAAGAAGTTAAAAAAGTAGCATTAGTAATTGTAACTTTAGGTAAAGCTCTACCTGAAGAAGTTAATAATTTGATGGTTTTAGGCAAATATTTAGATGGAGTCATATTGGATGCAATTGGTTCTGCGGGGGTTGAATATCTCGCTGATATAGTAGATTCTGAGATACATAAATTAACAAAAAGATCTCCATTTGAGTGTTCGAGACGTTATAGTCCCGGTTATTGTAATTGGGATTTAAGAGATCAGGAATTAATTTTTAAACTACTTCCTGCTCATAAAATTGAAGTTCACCTGACTAGTGGCTATTTAATGGTTCCAATCAAGTCAATTTCATTTGCAATAAATATAGCTGAGAATATTAGACAATCCCGATGGGAAAATCGATGTATATACTGTAAAACAGTTCAATGTTCTTATCGAATGAAATAACGGCCAGAGCAAGTAAATGTGGGAAGTGAGGTAAATTAATATATGAATGGAACACCTAAATCTATAAGTTCGTTGCGAATTGTATTGAAGAGCTCGGTATAATCTGGAGAAGGTTTAACCTTTCGTATATCATAACATTCACGGAAACTTTTTCCAAGTGGAGCTGTTTCTATATCTTTTTCATAAGATTTTAAAAGTGTTAAAGTTATTTCATTTGCATCGTTTCTTGTAATTCTTTCTTTAGCAGCACCGCAACCAACTTCACAGGCCATTCTAGCTTCCATGGGTGTGGCATAATTCTTATGTCTGTTCTTTGCTACAGCTATTTCCCAAAGATTTGAACCAGAGACAACACTTACAAGTGCATGAGCTGCAGCCTCTCTTAATACCATAGGGGTACACGGTCCTGCTGCAGTAAATCCATTTGAAAGGGAAATTAGGTTACTATTCCGAGCTAAAGATTGATAAGTCATAGAAATAACCCAAAGAAGCTCTCTCATGGTATTACATGTATGTTTCAAATGAAATGGAAAATAATTTAAAAAGTGGGCCTGATTTACGAGTAATCCTTGTAAATGATAAGCAAGTCCCACAATCGCCGTTCCTTCAGGTCCCCCAGAATATCCTCCTAGAATCGGACCCATTAATGCTCCTACAAAACAACCATAAGTATGAAAATGTACCATTTTATTCAATAGAGAATTATTCACCTTTAGTTCTGAAATACTAGCTACAAATCGTCCATCAGTTAATCTTTCTCCCCATTCAGGATTACTGGCCGCAATTTGAGCAGCAGCAGATTCTGCAGTTCCAACACTTTTAAGAAAAATCCCTGGACGACCAACTCGTCTTGCTGCTTCTCGAAACATCATTGCATGGGCGACAGATCCTTTAACTTCGGTTGGTGAACCAGAACGTATTGGCATACCCTCAATCTCATCAAGAATTGGAGCACAAACCCCATCAGCTAAGGGTTCCTGTAAATATGCCATACTCATGGGAATAAATAAATCTTCGTCACATGTAATATCTGGTGAAAAAAGGCAAAAAGGCCTTCGTGTATCTTCGACTTTTCTACTTGTGATTTCCCTTGCGTCGCGTCCAAAACCCAAGATATACTTTCCAGGGAAATTTCCTAATGCTTCTTTTATTTCATTCTCTGTAAATTTAATTCTACGATAAGTATCAGTACAAAGAGTTCCTACAGTAAGATAAAAGTCCAAAGCAGCTTTCCAAAGATTATCTGCAAGTGTATCATCAGAAGGGATAGGAGTTAACGGATCAAAACAAATATCATATTCTTTAATAACTCTTTGGAGTTCAGGGACTAAAAACTTAAAATCAAAATCCTTTTCTAAACAGATAGGTCCATTTTGTGCTCTGTCCAATACTTCATTGATTCGCCAAGGAGGGGTTCCCATTTGTCTCACCTTTCCTGAATCATTTTTACAACAAGCTTTGCTGCTCCAACTGCAGTTTCAGCCCATCCATCAGCTCCTATCTCTTTCCGCCAGTTATCAGTGGTTGGATTCCCCCCAATTATAACCAGATATTTATTTCGTTTTCCTAAGGCTTCTAATAGTTCAATCACTTCTCTTTGAGAATGCATTGTAGTTGTCATGAGTGCTGATAGAGCTATTACATCTGCATTTACTTCTTCAGCTTTTTCAATAAATTTGAGTGAAGGAACATCTTTTCCTAAATCTAGGACTTCGAAACCTGAAACTTCTAGCATAATCTTAACTATATTTTTCCCGATTTCATGTATATCTCCAGATACTGTTCCTAGTACAACTTTCCCCTTCACTTCAGTGGGGGTTATAGTACTCTTCTTTATATGTTCCGTTAAGACAGAGGTGGCAGCTCGCATTGCTTCTGCGGCACCCATGAGTTCAGGTAGAAAGATATCCATCCTATCGAATTTTTCTCCTATTTCCTCCATTGTTGGGTTTAAAACATCGTCTAACACTTTTAGGGGGTCAATTTGGGCTTCCAAAAGTTTTTTAGTTACCTGCTTGGCCTCTTCTGGTTTAAATTCTTCTATTGAATTTTTTAATGTTTTGTAAAGCTGCTCGATTGCCAATTTAATCACCTAATGTAGCATATTTTGCCTATATTAGCCTGCGTTTTAATTTCGAAGGAATGAATAGTTAATTTTAATATCTGATCTATAATCACAAATTAACATTTTTTCTATTTCTTTTCTTTGAGCTTCAATACTAGGATAAGAAGAAGTATAATGCTAAAAAGAGCTATTCGAGAGAAGAGATTAGCTTCTATGGGTGATTCTTTAGATTGTACAGTAAAATAGGTATTAGATTCTTCTACCATGAAATTATCAGTCAAAAAAAATTTCTGTCCTAACGTATCTTCCCCTATCAGTGTGTATGAATGATTTGCAGGAATAGATGGATAATATGTTAATTTCCAAGTTGAGAATTCATCATTAGTTTCATAAAGTTCAAAAGGAAAGAAATAATTTTCAGTTTGATCATATAGCTGAAAATTAATTAATTCTGTATGATAGCTGGTTGTAACTGCTGTAACAGTCAGTGGGTTTCCTAGCGTTATTAAGAAGTTGGAAAGCGTGTGATTGATTATGAGAGAACCTTCAACATCGAAAGAAATAACTTTAGTTTCAAATGCATTGTGAGATCCAAACATTTTTAGTGTAATATTCCAATAACCAAGATAATCAAGGTAAAAGGAAGATTTCCATTTTTCAAATTCTGATCCTGTATGAAAACAATTCAAATCAAAGAATTTGACGAATATAGTATTCTTATTAATAGGACTATTGATACATGCAACTAGATACCCACGTTCAATATTCTGACTATAGAGTTTTTTAAGTTCCACAATTAATTCCAATTTATTATTCACAAGATAGGATTCATTACATTTTGAGATCTTATCGATCTTCATTCTACAAGGCGTTTCGGAAAAACGAATCCATGAGTAGCTACTTTTGAGATTTAGTCTTTGATTACTTTCTTCAATCAATTCTCCAGTGCTTAACTCTCGGATTGAATAGTACCTAATAGCACAACTCTGAATGAATTTGGATTTGTAGAGAGCTCTTCCATCAAATTCAAGAGAAATAGTATGATAACCTCTTGAAAGGTTTGATTTAGAAACCGAGCTAGCTGTAATATAAATAAAAGGGTCTCTCTCTGTGAGTTGAGCATATAAATTAAAGGAGAAGCTGTTTTTAGTGACATTAACCTTGAAATTTACTCTCCATACCTCAAAAAACCCGTCATTATTAAGATCCACTCCAAAATCATTAGTAATTTTCACAACCCAAACCTGAGGAGGATCATATTCATACACGAATGGAAGATTATAATGAATGTTAGGAATGTTTTGATCAAAATAATAATCATCTATTTTAGAATAAATCTGAATATTATCAATAAAAACACCTGCTTCAGCTGGTAAAGTCCAAACAAAAGTATTCTTCAATGTAAAAGTTATATTTTGAAAACCTAAATCTAAATAATCAGAATAAGAGTAGTCCCATGTCTTAATAATATATGTGTCAGTGCCAAGAAATGCCTTAAAACTCACTGTGATCTCAATTAATTCAACCTCATAAACACAGACTTCAAATTTAAACAACACAGAATCAAATTTTCCATTTGCATCTAGATCCTCGCATTCATGAAAATATCTCCCAGTAAGTTTGATATCAAAAGGATCCCATTCCTCCCACGAGTAAAATTCTGTAGTATAGATAAATTCATCACAAATATCATAGTTACCATCACGTAATGAGACTCTAATAGAGTAAGATTGATTAATACCTTGTTCATGCAATATTTGTGCAGGGATTTTTACATCCACCCAACTCATTCCTATCCCAAGGTCATAACAAAACCTGCTTTCATATACTACTGTTGTAAAAACTTGAGCAAAGATTCCAATTATCTCCTCTTGATAAATATTACCACTAATTTCAACCTCAATTGATAGAATTAGAAAATCATAATCTCCATCTGAGTCTATATCCTCAGGAACTTCAATAACATTACCCGTAAGCCTAGGAGATGAAAGAATAGTTAAATTTGTAGAAAAAGAATCAGATTTTTCATTAGTTTTATAGAAAGAAGGATCGTCCGTAGAGAGCTGACAAATATTTAAGAATAGGATTATGAGAAAAATCATTATGAATTCTTTTTTCCCTGTCAGTTTCTCCACTTCGAGTAATTTTAACTGAGCTTAGTAGAATATTTAATCTTTAAAAAATTTATTAAGAAGCCTTAAATTTAGATTAACATTCTGTTTTATCCTTAAAAATCCCTGAATTTTCCTATCATTACATCTCATCATTCAGAAAACTCTTAGAAGAATATATTATCCTATTTGGAATCAATCTGAAGATTGTAAAGAAGATTAAATAAATTATTCTTTAAATTCAAGTGAAATCAGTTTAATCTCATTAGGATGAAATTTTAATTTCAATATACGGTGTACATTAAGAGGGTTTTCTTTTAGAGAACCATTTATGAGGATTTGACTTATACTTGTGATTTTACTTTCACATTCAATTGTAACTATAATTTCTTCTTCATAGAGATTATATAAAGTTACTAATATACTACTCTTCCGTACACGGAGTGAAGAAATCCTTATTCTGGGATCAGAGATTTTAAGCAGAGGTTGAAAAAGTTTTTTAGGTATTAATCTCTTTTCTAAATATATGACTTTAGATAATAATGAAAATGCTTCTGAATGGTCTGCACTCTTAGAAATTGGTTCCTGATTTGTATGACTTAGAATACTATATAAAAATACATATTCTTTATGTAATTCTTGGGCATTAGGGGTGGGAATAGCTGGACCAGCTAATTCAGGTCTTTCAGGGAAGTTTGATTGAGCCAGCCAACCGATGGAGCGAAGTAATGTCATCGCTAAAACAGACTCATTAACTAATTCTACTTCTGGAAGGCCCCAATTCATTAAAGTGAAAGCAGCTTCACTATTAGGATCATTAATCCTAATAAATCGTTTTTGTGGTTGTATGCCAGATGGGGCTTCTAAATAACTTTCATCTCCAGTTGGGCTAGCAAAACGTTCAATAGTTCCAAAGTGAGTAGATGTATGGGTGTGTTGAGTATTAAAAGGTAAATCAAAACAAATTCTAAGGCGATGATCTTTGGCATTATTTATCAATGTTGTTTGTATATCTATTCGTTTAATATCATTATAAAATTTAAATTTACTGGTCACAGGAATTTTTACTGATCCAATTCTTTTTTCACGAGAAGAATCAACCTCTTGAAAGAGGTTTAGAGTCAAAGATTGTTGAATCTCATAAACGATAGGTCCTTTGAGTATCACTTCTCTTTTCACTGCTGAAATTCTTACAGATTCTGGGCCGATTCTTCCAAATGTATATTCATCTCCTCGATCGCCCCAATCTTCAAAGAAATGTAATTTTCTGAATTGAAGGTTCAATTCTTTATCAAATAAACTGAATGATCCATCCTTCTGAAATGATACTTCATAGGAGGGGTGAAAGACCTTATCCTTGGAAATTTGTATCAAGGTTTTATTATCAGGATTATTATCATCTGCAATAAGTTTTAGCTGTGAAAAACTCCAAGCTTGTAACGGAATTAGAGTAATATAATTCGTCTTCGTCTCTTTTGTAACGATAACGTGAAAATGACTATATTTTCCACTTTGTATACGTGAAAGAATGCTATCTTTCATTTGATCAATGTTAAAATCTCCAAGAGGTTTCTCTCCAACAATTAAACGAGCTTCACAAATCTTGGGATTGGAACTATCAAGAAATGATAGCTCATTAATATAAAAGGTCATTATTTTTCTTCCAGGTAACAATCTCATCAATGCGCGTAATTTTAAAGATCCAACAGTCATTTCCCAAAGTTTTTCACGAGAATCTTGAAAGGTTTGTAAATTATACCTCTCTCCATTTGAAGATATAATACTGTGATAATTTTTTTTTCCAGAAGCAGCAAATTCAACAAGAAGCGGAAGATCAGAACAATTTGTAGGATTGTATACAATAATGGAGTCTTCCCCTGATATTATCGCCTGTTCTTCCAAAAAATTTAGATTATCTTCTATCACGGTTTCTGCAATGGTTTGAGCCCAAGAATATCGAAATTTCATTTCTTCATGCGTTTGATCGATAGAACATCCACAAATTGAGTCATGTGCTTGATTCTGTAAATGCCATTTCCACGCTTCTTCTAAAAACGAATATGGATACTCTTTCTTGAAGTAAAACCAATTATAGAAGCTTAAAGGTTCAGTATAATGAGTAAGAAGGTCCTCAATTCTTTGATTCCATTGTTTAATCCACATTCTGGTTGAATAGGTATCTGCTAAAATATGAGCACGAGCTGCAGATCTTAATTCACCAATATATTCGGGAGGTGTAAAATTTGATTTTTTAATCATATTTAGAAGAGTATCAATATAATTACCAAGAAGGGATAATTGAAAGGACATATTTTGTATTTTTATGTTTGGCAGAGTATTACATAAAAAGGGTGAAGGAAATTTGTTATCGGTACCATGAAGTAAGAGATAGATTGGTAATGGCGAGAAAGGTTCTAATTGAGTTACTAATGATTTTAGTTCAAGTTCTAATTCTTTTACATTCTCTGGAAGTAATGCAGCATTACCATATCCAAATGGTAGATAATTAGTGAATACTGGTTTTTCAGATAATGGATTACTTCGCCATAAAAAGGGAACAGTCTTTATTTCGGGTGGAACCCCTCGCCATACAATTATAGCTTTGAAATCAGTTAGATCTCCAATTAATTGGGGGATTACATTAGAGAATCCAAAAGTATCTGGTAAATATCCGATTTTCATTTGCTCTATTTGATATTTATCAGCTATCTGTTGACTATATTCCAAGTTGCGGATTAAACTTTCCTGATTCGCTAACCAAACATCAGGAAGGACATACCACGGTCCTACAGAAATTTTACTATTTCTGATATGGTTCATTAGTTGTATTTTATTCTCAGGACGGATTTCCAAGTAATCATCTATAATAATAGTTTGACCATCAAAGGTAAAATAATATTCTTCAGTTTCCAAGATTTTTAATAAATTATCTACTAATTTTACTAATTTATGACGAAATTGTTGGAAAGATAGATACCATTCACGATCCCAATGAGTATGCGGAATAATGAACACTTTCTTTTCAGTATAGACTTGGGATTCAGATTTCTGATTCATACAATCACCCTATTAATCTTAGAAATAAGATTTAGAGCTCTAAGAATTCTATTCTTTTTTCATGTAGTTTCTTTAATTCTATTTGTTGCTCTTTAAATCGTCTGAAATCTAAAGGATATAGTTTAATGAATAACAGGCCAATAAAGATCCCTACACTGGGAATTATAGAGACTAATAGTGACAGTCCTACCTGTGCAGTTTCAGGCTGAATTTCACTTCCTGTTTGAAATCCTGTAAAGAGCTGAATAATTACTAATACAATTCCTGTTAACACAATACTCAACCGTGCAATGAAGGTCAAGATACCTGAATATGCTCCTTCCTGTCTTTTACCAGTCTGAATTTCATCATAATCTATAGCTGCTGAAATAGCAGGTTCGGTCATTAACATTCCTCCAACTCCGAATCCAGGTATCAAAGAGACAACAATCATTTGAATAATATCACGTACAAGGAAAAAGGGAAGAATACCAACTGCATAAATAGCCATTGCGAGCATTAACCCTTCTTTTGGTCCTTTCTGGGAATACATGCGTTTCCAAAAGAGGATACTTGCAAGGATTCCTATAACAATCCCCACCATGGCTAAGCTTATCATTTCTTCTTCTAAATGGAGAGTAAATCGGGCATAAAGTGGAAAAACGAGCATGGTTAAACCAAAACTAAAATCTATCATTGCATAGGTCAAAGAGATCCAGATAAACGGTTTATTCTTGAAAATGGACTTAATTGCAGTCATAATGGGAAGTGGGTCATCAATTTGATACTCAGGGCGCTCTTTCGTCCCTAAAAGTGAAAGATACATTGTTATTACTGTAATTAGACCAAAAATTATGCCCATAATTTCCCAACCTAAATTAGCTGCAATTAATGGCGGAAAAATCACACCAATCATTGAGGATGAAAAAGCTATAGTATCTTTTAAAGCAACGACAGAGGCTCTTTCCTGCTCACTCTGATACATCT
>JAEOUE010000053.1 GCA_016839515.1 Candidatus Hodarchaeum mangrovi | reverse complement strand
TTACCGATCAGGGCACTAACACCTGGCTTGAAGCTGTAGAATTTGAAAACCAATCTGTCATTCCATCCGAGGCAACCCTTCCAGGTCAGAAGTGGTATTGCTCAATCATACCTTTTGATGGGATATACACTTGGGCGCATTTGAATTCATCTATTGTCTCAATTGAGAGTCGTCCGTACATCAGTACTTTAGCTTCAGAGATTATTACGATAGAAGAAGATACGGAAGGCCATTATACCTTTGTTATAACCGCGAATGACACTCAACATTCCATCTACGCTGTTGAATACTCATTCAATGATACGATTGGAGGTACTAAATATGCGGAAAAAATACAGGGGACTAACACGTGGATTCTTGATTATCTTCTCACTATCAACCAATTCCAGAATCTTTTAAACCACTTGATTCTCGCTGACATAAAAATCATCACTCAAGTTGATTATGATCAAACCTTTAAGATCTATCAGACATTCACCTTTAATTTCACCATCACAGATGCGGTAGCCCCCCGAATTGCCAATGTCTTTTTCACAAATAACGCCACGAGTATTACTTTTTATGCTGAGGTACAGGAATATGGGAGTGCGATCAGTGAAGTGTCTTTGTATTACTACTTTGAGGAAGTGTCCGCTGCTGCTCCAGCAGGATTGGGAGCCTCATTTTCGCAGTCAGAATACAGCGTTTTCATGAATCTTCTTAACTCCTCTACTCTCTCATCCCTTTATTCTATAACTATACCTTTTGATGCCAATGGGACTGATTGGAAGGTCATTTATCGTATTGCAACCTTAGACAGTGCTGGAAATGGTAACCCAACAGCTTATGATGTCCAACGAGACGACCCTGAAAGTGTTAATAGAAATATTCTATTATTCATTCCACCTGGATTACCAGAGTGGATGTTGATTGTAGCAGGAATTATAATTTTTGTTATATTCATTGGGGCTATTGTCTATATAAAATTCATCCGAAAACCTGAAATTGTGGGCCTTGACAAGGAATTGGTTTTAAAGAACATTAGTCAATTCTCTGAATCAGATGTATTACAAAAAATGGATCGTCACTCTATTGGTAGTGTAATAAGCTTTTTTGATCAAAGACATGGGCCCATCCCAATAGTGTTTGACCCTGAAATCTTAAGAGATAATTTTGATAAACTGGTTGATCTTAGTGATAGATCATTCTCAAGTACAGGTTTTAGTAGTAATTTTAATACAGAGACTACTTCATCATATGATTTTGTGTTAGATTTAGGCCAAAATTTGTTGATCTCAGTTGTTAGTTTTGGATTTGCTCTTGAAAAGCCTGAAGCTAGAGGAGGACAAGAAAATATTACCTTTAATATTTTATTATACAAAGATCTATTCGATTTGGTATATCAATTCCAAGAAGAAGTGAAAACGGAAGTTCATGAATTACATGAAGCAATGAAGGTTAAAGATACGAAGAAAGAACAATTAAAAAGAAGAATCATTGAAATTCGTAAATATATAACACGAATTATCCTAAGTTACGAATCTATTTATGGTACTACGGAGTTAATCAAAGAAGAAGATGTTTAATTTAACCTAAATGTCATATAGATGCATCTATTTTTTTAAAAAATCCATCCCCTTTATGAATGATAAATTAAAATAGCTCATCCTTCGAAAGAAGTGACAGATACTCCTTTAATTTATCAGAAGTTTGATCTTTCTTATCTGTTGCTTCTTGGGTGATAAGTACCTCTTTCTTTGGTTTTAAATGATTGTATATTGAAGTTAGAATAATTCTGCTAGCAAATCGTAAAGATCCTTCTGATTCGATGGGTATTTGCATTGCTTCCTTTAATAATTTCTCTAACTGTTTTTCTTGAATTGTTTCAACGATATGGGCTTGACCGATAGGAAATCCTCTCTGCGAAAAACTAAGGATAAATCCGCGTTTTGCTTTTTCAAGATTGAATGCAACTTTATCACTATCAGGGAGAAAAATATATGCACCATCGCTCTCGATTTCCATTGGTATTATAAATTCCAGAGTATCAGCTAAGATTCCACCTTCACTTC
>JAEOUE010000052.1 GCA_016839515.1 Candidatus Hodarchaeum mangrovi | reverse complement strand
CTCTTCATCGATCGTTAAGGCTAATTCTGTAATTAATTCTTGTATTTTGTCTTTAGATTCATTAACATTCTTTAGAGATGTTTGAACTCTTTCGGTCAAATCATTGATAATATCTTCAATATTTTTCGTGGAGACTTGTGAAAAATCTCTAGTAAAACTACTTAATTCTTCTTTAACTTCAGAAAAATCTAGTTCTTTCCGTTCTTCAGTCAAAAAATCATGAAAACGAGCTGTAAATGTAGTTCGATAACTTGATATCATGTCTGTAAAATCTTCAATGAATCTAGTCATATCATCCTCCGTCTGAGTATGAATAGCATCATAAGAATTTAACAACTCTGGTAATTTCTTATCAAAATCCTCTAAATGAATTTTTAAACTATCACTTATTGCAGTCTTAAGCCTTTTATTATATTGTTTTACCGTTGTTTTAATTTCATTTAATCCAAACAGATCTTCAGTAGAATCGAGATTTAAAACCTCATTGAGTCTTTTAATAGTTAATTCAGTGTTTTTATCTGCAATAATTTCCATATTTTCTATATTGGTTTGGATAGCGACTTCTATACTCTCAGTAACTTCCTGAAGCCTATTTTTAGTTTTTTCTATTTGCTTTTGCCAATTCTCAGTCAAATTACTTAGATTCTCTTTAGTTTTTTGTTCTAATTCTTGATTTAATTTTGTTCTTTCCTGAATAAGTCCATCGAACGCCTGTGAAAAGCTTTGGCCAATTTCAGGTATTTTTGTTTGATACTCTTGATCTTGATGAGCGATAGAATCCTTAATTTCAGTACTCAGTTTTTTAATGGTATCTTCCATTTCACTTCGCAATACTTTTACTTCCTCTTCTACTGATTGAGAAGAAGCTTCGATTTCAGAAGTAACAAAACCAGTTGCGACATCTACCTGATTCTCTAACTCTGAAATCGACTCTACAAAGTAAGATTCAATCTGATCGTTAGTACGCAATAAACTTGTGGAAATTGCCTGTAAAGATCCAGAAACAACAGAGGACAACTTTTCTGCGCTTTCTTGTACTTGTTTAATTAATCCTGAAACCTCATCCATTGTTGAATCATATAAACCATCATAAACAGATTGAATTTCTTCTAATGCACCTTTAAGATTTTTATTCTGGTTTAATACTTCAGTTTCGATTTGGCTGATGAAAGTCAAAATATCTGTTGGCCCTTTTTCTTGATATTTAGTGATCTGTGATTTATGTAATCCAATCACCTCATCAACAGCTCTACGATTTTCGTCAACTAAATCTAAGAACATTTTCTCTCTTTCATCAACTGCTTGTTTTATCTCTGACTTATAAGTATCGATAAATTGGTTTGTTTGTTCAGAAAAACCATCGATTACAGTTTGTAATGCATCATGAGACGTTTTATTGTTCTTCTCGACATTCTCTACTTGAACATTCAATTCTGTTGTGAATTCTTTTTTAATTTGATTAAAACCTTCTTTAACGACATTTAGTATTCTTTCTATTTGGTTTTGAAGATTTGTTTCTAGTTGGGTAAGAAATTCTCTATTATTTTGGCCTGTTTTACCAAAAATACTATCAACTTCAGTTTTAAGGTGAAGTGTTGAGTTTTGTAAATTTGTTTCAATATCATTCATATTTGAAATATTTTGTGCTTCAATTCTATCATAAATATCAGTATAATCTGATTCTAAACCTGAAAGAACTTGCTGATAATTCCTTGAAACTGCATCTATTTCCGTAGTAAGGACTTTTGAACGTTGTTCAAACCGACTTTGAATTTTTTCATTTAAACTTTCATGTAAAGAAGATACTACATTAAGAATATGATCTGAAGATGATAATAAATTCTGGATCTCTTTTTCTCCTTCACTAGTAGTTTCATTGAAAATCTTAACAACTCTCTTTTGCGAATCAGAAATTTTTTCATTTATTTCTTTTAAAGAAGTCAGAGATTGTCCCCCCATGTTCTTTTCCAATTCGCTTGAAGTTAGTTTAAAGGATTCATTTAATTGTGTTTTCAATTGATTTGCTCTTGATGGAATCGAAATCAAAAGATTTCTTAGGAATTCATTAACAGATTGTGATAGTTGGTGGAGTCGAACGACATCTGTATCTTTTCGATTTATTGATTTTTCTAAATTTTCATAGAAAATTTGAATTAACCGTTCAAATTCAGAACTTTGTGTGATTAATTGTTTCTTGGCATCTCGTCTTATATTTTCCATTACATCAATTGCCATTTTCTGAACTTTACGGTAGTTTGTTTCAAGAGCTACAAGATCTGATGTAAGGAGTGATTCAAATTGTTTTAAAAAAAGATCTTGTTGGGTAGTAATTTTTTGTTCCGTCGAAAGTTCCAATATCTCAGATTGTAAAACATTTATGGGGGATTTTTGCTCCGAGATTAACTCTGATGCGTTATCCACAAATTCTTGAAATTCTTGCTTTATTTGTTGTGAGTTATCTTTAATAATGTTCTCGGTTTTCCGTTTAACACCGACAAGGGCATCTTCGATTTCTTTATCAATATCCTGAGCAATTTGAGTGATGACACTGCTCAATGCTTTCGAAATATCTGCTTCTAGAGATGATTGGATTTGCTTTTTTAGTTCATTCACAAAATTTTTTTCATAATTTCGAGAGGTTTCTAGTCCACTCATTAAATTTCCTTTAAACTCATTAGAAGTGGATTCAGTGTTTGTAAAAAACTCTTGCATTTGAACATTCGATTCTGTTTCGAGAGTAGTTATAATATCTAATATTCGTGTTTGAATTGTGTTTATACGAGTACTTGTAGATCTTATAATCTCCAAAAGCTGTTTTTCATATTTTGTGATTGATTCTCGTAGAATTCTAGAACTGATGTCTTGAATATTTTGAAATTGATCCACTGCATCTGTCCATTTTTTTTCATGTGAGGCTTTTTTAGCTGTAAAAATACCATCAAATTTTGCTTGAACTTCAGAAACACGATTACTTGTGGAAGTTAAAACATCTTCTATGTATTCCTCAGATTTCTCTCTTCGTAGCTGCTCAGAAGAATCCCATTCTTTCTTTAAAGCTGATTTTAATACTAGATTGGATGTTTTTAACTCTTCTAGTTGTTTTTCATTAACTTCTTTGAATTTTTGTAAATTTTCCTCAAAGGATTTTCTAATACCCTGATAATCTTGCTTCAAATTTGTTTGTAATTTTTCATTATTCCTTTCTAAGAGTGTAATTAAATTCTTTAATGGGAGTGTAGAGAAGATTATTCCTGACTCTTTATCCTGACGTGCTAATCCTTTAGTAATCAAGGATGCAAGTGAATTTTCTGCTTTTTCATCGGCTACAGCAGAATTAATAAATAAATCTCGTTTAGTTTGTGCGCCAAATGTTATTAAAGTAGAAAAAAGTTTGATTTCAGTCTTATTAAGTGAAAAAATTTCCTCTTGGGCAGTCATCATTCAACCACTCCTAAAATAGCTATTCTAAGTTTAATTTATTTGCGTTTCTTTCGATCATTGCAGTACTTAACCCGTGAAATCTCATTTTTGAAAAATAACGGTGCCTAACCTCACCATATTTGATCCTTCTTTCAAAGCGAACTGATAATCATTCGACATTCCCATAGATAAAGTCTTCAATTCAACATTAATTGGTAATGGAAGATCCTTTAGCTTATCAAATATACTTCTCATTTGACGAAAGTAAGATTGTGTTCGCTTAGCCTCAATAAAAGGTGCAATGGTCATCAAACCACAAATCCTCAAGTTTTTAAGTTTTTCAATTTCCTTTAAAAAAATAATTATTTGCTTTTCATCAGGAACAAGACCGAATTTTGTTCCATCACGACTAATATCTATTTGAAGAAGACAATCGACAATTAGCTCTTTATTAGATGCTCTTTTTTGTATTTCTAGAGCAAGAGGCAATCGGTCTAATGATTGAATCATTGCTACTTTTCCAACAAGCTTTTTAACTTTATTTCGTTGCAAATGACCAATAAAATGCCACTCAATATCTTGATTCTGCAATTCATCGATTTTACCAATAGCCTCCTCAAAACGATTTTCTCCAAAGATTGGAGAATCTATATACTCTGCTAGTTCTGAAATTCGTTCTAGTGGCTGGTTTTTGGTAACAATGACTATTTTTGGAGTTATATTATTTGAAGAATAAGATTTTACTATTGAAACAACGTGTTGATAATTTTTGATAATTCTATCAAGTGATACAGCTGAATCCATCTTTCATCCCGTGATTCCCTGTTAGGAAACTATTTCTAAGCTTGATTATATTACTAAAATGAATTTTTGTATAGATTTAATATAAGTAAAGGTACATAAATCTAGTAATAATAATGATTTTTTTAAAGGAGCCCAGCCTATAATGAAATTTGTTGCACAGCCACAGATCTCTGAAGAAGAAGTGTCATTAGTAGCTGAAACAGTAAGATCAAAAGGTTTAGTAGAAGGAAAAAACGCAAGATCGCTAGAAGATGCATTTGCAAAGTTTACAGGAGTAAAACATGCTATATGTACTGTCAATGGAACAGCTGCTTTACATTTGGCAATTGAAGGATTGAAAATTCCCCCTAACTCAGAAATTATAACATCATCATTTACTTTTATAGCTTCAGCAAACTCTATTAGCTTTGGAGGGTGTATTCCAATTTTTGCAGAGATAGATCCTGAAACCTATAATATAGATCCAGAAAAAATTGAAGAATTAATCACACCAAAAACAAAAGCAATCTTACCAATACATATTTTTGGTTTACCCTCGGATATGAAAGCAATAAATGATATCGCAGAAGAGCATAATTTGTTAGTAATTGAGGACGCATGTCAATCTCATGGAGCACGAATAGATGGAAAGCATGTTGGAACGTTTGGAAACGTTGGATGTTTTTCTTTTTATGCAACAAAAAATATGATAACTGGTGAAGGAGGAATGGTAATTACAAATGATGATGAATTAGCAACTGTAATTCGAAGTATCAAAAATCATGGAAGAAGTCCTCAGGGAGGGTATAATCATTATACAATCGGCTATAATTACCGATTAGCTGATCCACTTGCTGCAATTGGATTAATCCAGATTAATAAACTTCCAAAGATGCTAGCTCAACGTGCAAAAAATGCAAATGCTATTCGTAAAACTATAGATGAATTATCTTCTATCCGAACGCAAAGAATTCCTAAAGGGGTAGTACATAGTCACTATATTTGCGCTCCTGTGGTTGAAGAGTCATCAAATAAGACAGCTCCTGAAATAGTGAAAGAATTGAACAATAAAGGAGTTGGATCAAGGCAAATTTATGCAATTCCATGCCACCAACAACCAACTTACAAAGAAGGGATTAAGTCTTGGAGATGGAGTAAGTATGTTGAATATCCAGAATATTCTAAATTGACTCTCCCCATAACAGAAAAGATAGCGAGATCTCATTTTGAAGTTCCCATCCATCCTGGTTTGACAGAAGAAGAAGTTCAAAAGATTCAAAGTGTTTTAACAGAGGTATGTAATTAACGCAGATTTACCCTCTCACATCAACTATTCACGTAAGATGACTAGGCATCCAGTCTAAAAGTAAATTTCTTCCAACATCACGAAATTCAGTTTTTATCTTCTGAATTTTGTTAAAAAAACCCTCATGTGTTGAATCGATCTGTAAATCAGATAGAATTTTATTTAATTTAGGTTGTACATTTTTTATACCTGCTGTTAATGTGGA
The DNA here is from genome assembly GCA_016839515.1 of Candidatus Hodarchaeum mangrovi. Classification (GTDB taxonomy): domain Archaea; phylum Asgardarchaeota; class Heimdallarchaeia; order Hodarchaeales; family Hodarchaeaceae; genus Hodarchaeum; species Hodarchaeum mangrovi. Next base: position 11,845 of record JAEOUE010000052.1, on the reverse strand, counting down.
ATAATCTCCTAAATGTTTTTCAGTCAATATCTCATTTGTATAAAGTGGTCTCTGGGTTGATAAACCACCTGATAATATTTTTAGTCCATCTTCGGCTTTAAAACTATTTGGATCTTTACATGATTCATATAATTGGTCAAAACATTCTTTATTTGGTAAAAATACGTTTCTAGCTAAAACTCCTCTCAAGTACATCTGAGTTGTACGTTCAGCAATAACTAAAGAAAAAGGAATAGAAGTCATATATTCTGTCATCCGAATTTTTTCACTCCCAAGGATTGTTCCTGTTTCATCCTGCGCTTTTTCATAGACATCAAGAGGAAGGACTAATCCGGTAATCTCACGATAATCTGTTACAATAGAACCAGGACCTAGTTGAAATTTCACCCAGTAAAGCCCAACACCAGTAATAAAAAAGAACGGTTCAGAAGTTGTTTCTTCAAAACCAGTTAAAGCTAAATCAGGGATTAAAACAACATTATCTTGAAAGATTTTCTGAACGGGTTGATTTAAATAGAATCCATTGAAACTTGAGCCGATCATTCTACTCCATGAAGGGATAAAGAGGATTTGATCTAAAGTACCAAAAAGAGATTCTTTCAACTTAAGGATTTCGTTATCTATTTCAGAAATCCTTTGATTAATTTTTTCAAAAACAGATTTTCGATTATAAACTCCAACACGATATGGATAATCATTATCCTTTTGATAACGTTTAAATTCCCGTATAGATATACCAGCAATTTCTTCTAGATCTGCATAAGAAAGATTTTCTTCATAATAGGCTTTTAACCCGCTTAGAACCTTTTTCTCATCTTCAAGGATAGAAATCTTACTGTCTATTTTCTTATCACGCTGTACCATTATAGAATATTCCTTTTTTGGAATCTTTATTTTATTGAATTAGTTAACGTATGAATCCGATATTCTTCTGACCACGTATATCCATTTTAGAAAAAGGAGGGCCATCTTGGAGCATTTTATTTAGCGACTCTTCCGAAACTTCCATTCTAGTTCGAAGTCCCTCAGCTAAAGTAATAATATAATCCTCATCGACATCAAAATTTTTCGCAATATCCCTTACCCTTGCTTCTCTTCCAGTCAAACAATAGTCCTTTAAATGATCTAATTTTGTGAAATAAGAGAGTATTTCTCCTGCAAGATAATGATTGGCCACCATCTCATCAGTAAACTCCCTTGCCTTCTTTATTATCCTCTCGATAATCTTGTGAGGCTTTTCAGGGGGGGAATAATTAATAAATTTAGAATCCTTCCCTATCCCAGCAGTAATAACAGGATCACGATAGAAATTCTTTCTTTTATCCTGTTCCTCATTAAGAAGTATCATATCAGCTCTAGGAATTTTAGATGCTACAGCTTGGGATTTATAATCAAGTGGAATGGTAAGTCTTACATCCAACTCTTCTTCAGGCATATAACTTCTAATAATATCTGCGATCTCTAGTAAAAATTCAACATTAGGTCCTATAAGGACAACAGGGATTTTATATAATACTCCTATAAAAACAGGAACTAAAGGATCGTCATATGAACGAAAACCAGATTTTACAGGGAATACTTCAAAAAGACTTTTCAAACCGAATTTAATTTCTCGCTCTGCAATAATAGCCATTTCTTGGGTTTTAGTAAGTTCACCCCAGCCTTTCAGTCTTGCTGAAAGCTCACTGGATAGAGGTTGACCAAATTTATAATCACGATTTAGAGCATTTTTTATTTCCCCTGCAGCTTGAGAGAGTATAGTTGCATTAGAATATAACCCTGATTTTTTCTGATTATCAACTATTGCACTTAACGAAATTACTCTGTACTCTCCTCCTTCAGTTTTCTGGTCTAAGGATGTATAAAAGATGAAAGCAATTCGATTTTCATTAGGAAATGGAATAATAGCTTCGCCTTCCAGTCGCTCGGAAGAACTGGTCCGTACTGAAGTTAATGTAGAGACAATAGATTTAACAGCAATTTTTTTGGTTAGAACTGGATCTTGAATGGTACTGAAAATTGCAACAGGTCCTGTTCTTTCATCGAATGCGGAAAATACAACATCTGCCATAGATTAGCACCAACTTTTTTCTTTGTTCTGAATTAATATACAGCAAATTCTAAAGAATGGAGAGTCGATATTCTTTTCTTCCATGTTAATTTAAAAATATATAACCTATTATAATAATAGTAGCATATTAAATTTCGCGTTTTTTAGCTTTATTCTGTATTATTAGTCATTATATTAAAATTATTGTAAAAGAAATGAGTCGAGACTTTAGGATTCAAAGATTATGATTACTCAATAATTGTTAACTAAAATCCCAGTTTTTCAATACTTAATTGATATCTTCTTCTACTCTGTGCCAGATATCTAATGCTGCATCTTTTGAGATAACATTTCGAACTAATACATTACCACCCTTAAAGATTGAAATTTGAACATTATCAGGTAAAGATAAAATAAGAGAAAATTTCCCCACATGTCGAACAGAGTATTTTTGAGCCAAAACTTTCTTTAATTTAGCGATATCATATGTTTTTTTAGCTTTAGGAACTATCATATAAGTTGATTCTCCACAGAGATCAACAAAACGATAGCCTTCCTCCTTAATAGATTTACTTTCCTCATGAAAATCTGAACAGACAAGACACTTTGGATTTTTTCGAATAGGGATGAGATCAAAGCTCATTTGTCTTAAATCTATAATAAGCAAATTTCCATCTAAAATAGATGTGCCCGAGACTATTACATTAATACATTCATGTATCTGAATTCCTGTAGCAACAGAAAGTAAACTTGGATGTATACCGGTAATATCACAGCTCTCTAACTCATTATCATCAATTCCATGATAAAGGCAGGAAATACAAGCAGAAGAGTCCTTTAAATTAAATAAACTCATATTCGCGGAACGAGCACTTACTCCACAAAAAATATAAGGGATATTTTTGTCTCTAGATGCTTTTCCTACCATTCGGCGAGTTTCAAAATTATCTAAACCATCAATTACAATATCAATCCCTTCTAATAACTCATCAATATTATATTCATCAATATGACATGCATGAGGATCGATAATAAGATTAGGATTGACACTTAGCAACCGTTCAGCTGCAACCTCAACTTTTGCACGATCTAAGTCATATTTAGTATAAAGGGGAGTTCGATGAAGATTACTCTGTTCCACTAAATCCCGATCAACGATTCTTAAATACCCAATTCCCATCTCAGCTAGGAGTAAGCTAGAAAATGTGCCTAATCCTCCAATTCCGAGAACTAAAACTCGAGCATTTTTAATCCGTAACTGGCCTTCTTCACCAATATCAGATAGGACAATTTGTCTAGAATAACGCGTTTTTTCTTCAGTAGATAATTCTTGGTAATCCATAGAATAATGTAATTCTAAAATAATTTAAAAATTATTCAGTATAGAATAAAAATTAAGATATTTAATGACTTTATTACTTCTCTATCTCATTTTATTGAATCCCAAAATTGCTTGATATCATTCTTTGGATTAGTAGAAATTAGTTCTGAAGGGGAATTTTGATAATAGTATTCTGGAAAATAATCAGCATATTTTGGAGTGGAGAATCTCCTCCCAATAAAAACGATAATGCCACGATCATTTGAATCACGAATCAAACGTCCAGCAGCTTGAAAAGTTCTGGTGAGTCCTGGAAATTGATACGCGTAATTGAAACCGTTACCAAATCTCTCTTCATAGTATTGACGAATCAATTCTTGTTCAAAATTGTAAGAAGGTAGACTGGGACTAATGATAAATACTCCATCTAATAAACCAGGCAAATCAATACCTTCAGCGAAAATTCCTGCAGTAACACCGACGGCAATCATGTAAGGATTTTCCTCTATGAGTCGTAAAAATTCGAATCGTTCCTCTTCCTGCATATATTGGGCTTGTTTAATAATTTTAAAACCTGAATCTTCCTGAAGATATTTCGAGACTTCATCAGCATACTTAAATGAAGGAAAGAACACAAAATATTTACCTGGTTTAATCAAACAAAGATCCATTACAAGTTGCGCGATATGTTGGTACGAATGCTCTCTATTTTGATATCGTGTATCTATTTCTGGAATAATTAATACTTTTCTCCTTTCTGGAGGAAAAGGAGAAGGAAATTTTGCATAAATAGTCTTTTCAACAGGAAATCCAAGAAGGTCACGATAAAAAGGAAAAGGAGTGATTGTGGCAGAGATTGCTATAACTGATCTAAAAAACTTTTTAATACGTTGATTTAGAAAATATGAAGCATCTTTACAGAAAATCTTGATACTGCCTTCGTTGGAACTATAAAGGATAGAAAATTCTTCTGCATCTTGTGCTAATAATGCAGTATTGACAAAATCACGAAAAAGATAATAAAAATCCAATAAAGGATCATCAGGCCAATGGAGTTCTTTATCCATAAGGAAATTAAGATATTCTCGCAGAATTTCTTCGAATTGAGTAAAATTTTTCTGGAAAGCAGGAATATCAATCCTCTTTAGAATGTGAATCGATACTCCAGTATCAATTTCAGCCTGTATGCGTCGGAAAATTCTTTCCAAATTAATGGGGATAGAATCAGGAAGAGGTATAGTAGGAATGCGTCTTCTTAATTTCCGAATTGCCTGTTTAAAATCAAGAACCTCTTTTTGTCCTAGGGAATGAGAATAATAATCTCGGCTACGATCTATTAAATTATGTGCTTCATCAATTATTAAATAGAATTGATCAATTTTTGAAGGAGGACGACTAAAATATCGTTGAAGAGAAATACTTGGATGAAAGACATAATTGTAATCCCCAAGGATAATATCAGCTTCTAATGAAATATCTAAGGCTAGTTCAAATGGACAGAAAGCATATGTATTCAATGCTTCTTCTTCAATTAATTCAGGGTATATGACCCCCCTCTTTTGTACAAAAAATTGAATGTAATCTTTGGGGGGATTTTTAATATGATTATTCAAAAATGGACAATAATCTTCGTGACAATAGTAAAACGAATTTGTACACATTTTTTCCTTTGCTTTGAGAGTAATAGAAAGAAAATTTACCCCTTGATTTTGAAAAATTTCAAGGGTTTTTTCTACAATAGTTTTCTGAGTTGTTTTTGCAGTAATAAAAAATAATTTTCCTTTTTTTTCAATAACTTCCCGTAGAAAAGGATAGATAGAAACTACTGTCTTTCCTAATCCACTTGGTGCTTCAATAATAAGATTTAATCGTTGAGTTATACATTCATGAATTTTCTGGATTATTTTTTCTTGAAATGGGCGAAAAGAAAAAGGAAATTCTAAATTTTCTAGAGATTTCACTTTTTGTTCATAAAGTTGAGCTTTTTCCTCTTCATAGCAAATTATTTGCTTTATTCGATCCTTTATGAACTCAGAGATATCTTCATAGGGAAATAAAATAATATATTGCTTATTATCATATCGATTAAGAGTAATTAAGGCCAGTTCGACGTTAGTGAGAAGTCCATCCTTTTGAAAAAACATCCAAGCATAACTTAATAATTGATTCTTATACACATAAAGTCGTGGATCCTCAGGAGAACCAGTAAAGTTCCTATAATTTATTGATTTAATTTCTTCGATTACTATTTTTTCTGGAGTTCTATAAAGGGAATCAACTCGTCCCCTTAAAATAATTCGCCAATTATCAATTTCAAAACGATGTTTTATATAATATTCAATTTCATAAGCTTTTTCACTTTCAATTTTTTGTTGTTGAATCTGATGATGGTATTCTTTACCAGTTTCTGTGTTTCTTAAACTTAAATAACTCCTTCCTTGGGCTGATGTACCCAAAAAAGCAAGATCGCGAACACTTAACCGTAATTCTTTTTTTTCTCGACTAATACGGATTGTCAATGTAAAAAACTCTAAATATTGATTTGTATTTACCTTCTTGTGAGACTAATAGTGCGATCTTTCATCTAAATAATACTATTATTAAAAACTCTTATGAATTAATACAAGTAGGTTATGAAACCAATCCTTACTCTGAATCACGCAATATGATCTTATTGATCTAGAGAAAATCTTCTCATAACTTTTTGCGGTTTTTTGTATTAGATGCCCTTTATAAAGCAAGGATGAGTCAGAGATCTTAAGCATCCACACACTATCCTATGAGCTTGAGAATTAGTCAAGCGTTGAATAGATATGGGTGAAATGTCTTTTAAGATAAAAAATGCCTATATAGGTGAAATAAAGTTATGAAAATGCGCTATTATATCCTTGGAATAATGGCCATGGGTATGTTGCTCTTTGGAGCATTTGGTACGCCAGTATTAGCCCAAGAAGATCCTTTCGCTGAAGGACCTCCTCCAGGAACATATTCTATTGAATATGATATAAATCTGGTGAATAATTGGTTAACTGGTCCCACACCCATGGCTGCAAGTGACTTAGTAAATACCAATCTGTACTATAATGTCACAAAAATGATTAGTCCTTTGGATGAGTACTTCAATGTTGGGTTCTTTATGCCCGGCGGAGAAGGATATGAAGGCCCAGAATGGGCTATTGATGGTACTTTCGAAAACAGTAAAGTTTTTGTAAAAATTGTCAACGATCAAACAACAGCAAAAGGCCGTCTCTTGGATATTCAAGCTGCAATGTCCCTTGGTGAAGATGTCATTATTTCATGGCGAATTCCAGAGGGAGTTGAACCTCCTAGTACATTCCCAATTGACATGCTACCTTCGAGCTTCACATTGCCAGCTGGAAGTGGTACTCCTCCTTTTCCAGTAATAAAAATGGCTACTAACTTTTCACAATTTGAAACTCTAAATGACTGGTTTTATAACTATGGTTATGAAGGTTTACCATTCTTTGCTCCTTCAATCATCTTCTTAGATGATCTAAGTGATGCATTTAATTTTTGGAGCAACGAAGTAGTCATTGAAGACATTCTTCCCTTTGATACTGAAAATGAAGACATAAATTTCACTACCACCGTAACACCGGTTTATACAACAGATTTTGATTTAACCATAGAACTAATAGCAGAAAACGATACAGCCGACTTCGGAAACTTTACTCTTGACGCAACATGGAGCACAAATGGGTTCTTATCATATTTCAGTTTTGATTTCTGGATGGATTTCAATGAAAATGGAATCTTAGAGTCAAATGAACATTTCTATCTAGAATTTGATCTATATCAATCCACCCAAGATATGATTCCTGTCTCTGTTGGAGATAAAGGTGAATATCTTATGGATGTTGCATTATCTCTTATGGTTGATTTAGAAAATGAGACCTTAGAAAATATGTTAAATGAGATGTTAACTGCAATCGTAGGATCAATTAATGAACTGGATGGAAATCACCTCCTAAATTATACCATCACCTCCATGGATGGATTATACTATACAATCGATGGCTATATGTTTGATCTCGGACGATTCATGAGTGACCGTCTACCATTCTTTAATGGAGGAACTGGTGCTCAAGAACCCTTACCACCAATTGAAGATTACTATATGCCTATGTTTGGAGAAGGTGGTGATCATGGATATCGGGAGATTGCCCTAAATATGTTCGATGCAGGAATATATGCAAATAGCACCTCCTTTTGGGAAGTTCGAGATGGATATTATTGGTATGATCAATATGGGTATGAAAATTGGGATCCACTATATGCAGAGGATGAAAATTCTACTTGGATTCCTTATACTCCAGGTGTAGTAAACGCCATCGTTTTTGATAGAGAAGAGTGGAATATGTACTATAACTGGGATAAAACCTTCCTTGAGAATGTTCAAGATTTGTTGCCATCAAGTCTTTATAATGGTCCTGTAGAATATCGGGAATTTGAAAACACCTATTACGATCCCTATGATATGCAATGGTACAATGACACTTATCATGAGACATGGATAGTTGACAACTCCTCTCCATTCAATACCTATACACCCTATCTTATTGTCCTAGAAATTCAAGAGATGCCTGGAACAGGCTATACTACTTACATCCCAGAAGGTTCTATGTGGAATATGTTCATGATGCCAATGAAACCAATGGGTGGTCTTGGAGCTCAAGATAGCCAAACTGGACCCATGTTTGGAATACCAATCGATCCAAAAATGTTGTTACCACTTCCTGTTAGAACCCCTGATTGGGAAGTCGTTGGTGGACTACCGACCCTCGTCGAAGCAATCATGGATGCAATGAACAATGTCTTGACAAATCCAGACTTCTTAGCAATGTTAACTGGTACTGTTGGAGACGATCCTGGTGATGCCATGGTAATAAATGCCTTCAATTTCGGTATGAATTGGAATGAAAACGTTACTCATGCAGGAATGGATACTTTCTTGGAATTCAATGGTAAAAACACAGATAACGATACTAGCACCAAAACTATAGTTGAAATCGCTGTCTCAGCTTACAGTGAAGAATACTACTTCTGGAAATCTACAGGATCCTTTGACTCTATGGGTAGTTATTCTGACATGACAGTCAATATCAATGCTGAAAATTGGCCAACACCAACCACAACTCCCCCAACTACAACCCCAACGACCACAACTACAACCATAGAACTCACTCCTGGTTTTGAAGGTATATTCATTATTTCTGGATTGCTAGCTATTCCAATTTTCTTCAAAAAGAGACGATAGGTCTCTTTTCCCCCCTTTTTTTTATTTTTTAGTAAGAATTCCATACTATTTTAGAAATTAATTTTTTAACAATAAAATCCCTTCGTTTGCTAGAAAGAGCTTTATTTTTACTGTCAAGATGTTTATTGTTTCATAGCCATTATACACAATAACTTTAATCCAAACCCTAAATAGTGCAACTATATGATATCAAGTACTCAAAAGGTATATTAGCTGATCAACAATGTCAGAAAGCCTTTTTTCTCGGGTAAAAAAGAAAGTAGAAGAAAATCCAGAGCTAACTATGGGGATTCTTATTTCCATTCCAATTTTTCTATTTATACTTTTAGCATGGATTAATGACAATTTCATGATTCTAGACCAATCATATTGGATAGGAGTAATTTCTTTCAATTGTGTTATTTTTTATGGAATTTATTTTGTTTATTCAAGAAAAAGAATTGAAGCTTCAACCAAGATCTTCTACTATGGAATTGGCTTGTCTCTGTTAATATTATTTTTATTTCAAAATATTGCCTTTTCAGGGGATATTACAGTAGGAGTAATAGATGGGGCACGATTGCTATGGGAAGGGCAAAATCCTTATGTCGTAGAGGGAGTTAGACATGCTATTCCAGATATCCCAGGAGAATTTCGACTTACAACCTATGCATATTTACCAGTTGATTTGTTAACATATTCCTTGTTCCTAGGATTGCTAAGTTTTATATCAGCGATATTTATGGAAATGGAAGTGTTCTTCCCAATTAGATTTATGCTAGATCTACTTTTAACCACTTTTGTTAGGAGTTTCAAGCCTATACTCGAAATGATCGATATTTTCAATATCCTACCTGAACTGAACACAACAGGAATTGTTTCATTTCTCCCAGGTTTTAATGGAATGGGAATTTTACTTACAAATTTATTCTTTATGGCTATTTCATCTATTTTAATACATAAAATCTTAGAATGCAAAAAACAAGAGGCTCTACTCCTTGGGTTAGTATTCTTTACTATTATGATTTGGAATAATGTATGTTTGGCTCAAACTCTCTTTTTTGCAGGGTGGTATTTTCATAAGAAAGAGATTGGCAGTCTTACATTGTTGTTCTGGTCATTAAGTATGCTTTCAAAATATTTCGCAGGAATCTTTATTGTTGGATATTTCATTCAATATTTGCATAAAAAAGAATACTTTACGGCAATAAAACTCTCTTTGATCCCAATTTTATTAACATTTATTTTTCTACTCCCCTTTGGGATTATAGAAACTCTAAAATCGACTGTATTTTTCTATAATACCGAACAAAGGATCTTAGATGGTTCTTTTGGAGGATCAATTTTCTCTGAAATTATACTCTTGTTTAGTTTAGAAGATTTTACTTGGCTTTTTACTTTGATTGGTTTTACTCTTATTCTAATAATCATTCTTCAATTAAAAGATCTTTACGAACGGTTAGTGATAGGATCCCTTACTTCTCTTTTAGTCCTTTCTGGCATGTCAGCACAATTCTTTCCAATGATCTTATTTATCTTGATTCTTTCAAACAGTGTTTGTATCTTTGATTATCAGAAAGGAATAACAGAAGGTGAGGCAACTAAAAAACATCATGAAGTAGGCCAAAGTAGTAGCCGATTTTCACGATTACGTGAGGAGGCTGTAGCACGGTTTTTAAAGCGAATTGCAGATGATCAATAGCTGAAATTATTAATTTGTTCTACTAGCTGCTCTGCTGAAAATGAATGAATACTAATGCAAGTTGTCCTTCCTAAAGATTTTCCTTCTTTGTGTTTATTATACACATTCAGTTTAATTAGTCCTAAAGCTGATAGCTTTTGTAAATAACCCCAGAATTGAGTTTGTCTTCGTGGTTTTAATCTGTTTTTCTTACAAATTTCATAATATTTCTCTTTTAATTTCATTGTAGTAATTTGAGACTTTGAACGATCATTTATCAACAATAAAGCAAGAGCCATTAGAATAAATTGTTGATGGATTGGTAAGTCAGTAATAACACTCTTTTTAATTGGCATTATGCATGAATGAGATTTTCTCACATGTTCAAACTCAATTGAGGAAGATAATTCACTTTCTGCTAATTTTGCTGCCCTCCATAAAAGTTCAATTGCATATCTAACATCCCCAACTTCATATGTTAATGAAGCAATCATCCTGATTACTTCCTCTGTATATGTAGTGGATTTCAATCCAGAATTAGCCCGATCAATTAAAATTTCATATAGCTGTTGTTCTGAATACTTTGAAAAGACTATTATTGTTTGTGATAAGGATGAATAGAGGGCAGAATCCAAAAACAAAAGGAAATGGGGATCTCTTGTGATTAAGATTAGGGAAATATGAGATCTATTGTCATTTAAATCTTCTTCATGCCCACGAATAAGGGAATATAATTCATCTTGGCTTTTTTTATCAATAATTAAATAATCGATTTCATCAAGACATAATAAGAGGTGCTGATTTCTTTCTTTAAGTATTCGTGTTAATAATTGTATTAATTCATCAGTACTATATCCACGAGGGGGAAAAGCAAGAATGAAATGTCTTAGTATAGAAGTAAGCACCAAATACCAAGTTCTTTGACGCCTGCAATTAATATGAAAATAAATTATTTTCATTGAAGGACGGGAGGAAGAGCTTTTACAAAAGGTTTCAACAGCTTTGCCAAATTTTTTAACAACAACCGTCTTCCCTAATCCAACAGAACCCTGAATAATTACAGATTTTCCTGAAGGAGGGAAATTTAATGTAAAAATCGATTTAAAATAGTTAGTTAACTGCCGGAGCGTGTCCTCCCGATGGATTAAGACATTTGGGATGTAAGAGGGAGAAAAAATCGATTCATCGCGAAAAATATTTGATTTATTCTCAAAAAAACGACTAATTTCAAAATTAGAGTCTTTCATTGGTCACAGGAACTCTCACATTTAATCTGCATTAAGTGAAAGATTTTTTCTCTTTCAAAATCACAATTATGTTTTAAAAAAATTCTATATCTATAATACTCTTATCTAGTCCTTTTTAAAACAAAATTTCTCCTTAATATCTGTCTCTATTAGAAAAAAGAATTATTTTAAAAATAAATAGATATTAAATTGAATGTTATGTTGAACATGCTTATTTTCCTTTCCAAAAGTATCTCTAGCAATACGAAATATCATAAAATGACTTAATAGTTAATTTTTTTCCCAAAAT
>JAEOUE010000051.1 GCA_016839515.1 Candidatus Hodarchaeum mangrovi | reverse complement strand
TACACAAGGAATGTAACCATCAACCGTCAAAAGGTTCTTGATGTAGAATTAGATGAATCGCATTGTCTGACACCGGAAGATTTTTGTAACGCTGTTATAAATCAACAAGAAAGACCAAAGGTTGTTCGAATTAATATCAAAGAAAAAAATAATGAAAATGAATATCCTCTTAACTGGATAAGTGAAAATTTAGGAAGAATTTATCTGTATAACGGCATACCTTTAGTACTTAATAAAAATTAATATTATTTTATCCCGCCGACAAACCCAACGATAGTGAATAGTACTTTTTGATACAATTCTCATTTTGGAATCCAATTAGATACATATCCTTTTTTTAAGCCAAAATTAAAGTCCATTTTATAATCAATTTTTAAAAATGAAATGGCATAATGGTTGAACTTTCGGGTTAAAAATTAGAGGGATGTCTATGGCAGCTTATATATTGCTGGGGGTTATTCTGGTAGGACTCATTTTCTACATTATTATTTCAGTTTTAAGTATCCGAAAATCAAGAGCAGAAGTCGAAAAGATGTTTAAATAACATCCTGGCTGAGTGTGGAATATATTGTGGTGAGGGGTAATAAAAGGAGATCATAAATATGTGGTCTCCTTTATTTTAATAAAAGATTATCTTAGAAATACCTGGAATCCAAAAAGGATAAAAATATTTCCAGGCTTAATATTTAAATCGCTTTTTGAACCATCATAATATTCTCTATTACCATTTAGACTTCCGCCCTCCCATCTTCCGGTAATTTCGAATGAAACGTTAGGAGAAACAAAATTTGATACTCCGATTCCTGCATTATAAGCAAAGCCATTAGCAAAACTTTCAGTCCTTCTTAAAGACAATTCCTGAGTATTAGAGTATTCATTCACCTGATTAAATACCGCATAGCCACCTGATCCTTCTAGAAACATTGCAAAATTACCACCCCAGGGTATATAATATCTAGCCCATAAACCCAAAAACCATATTTTTTCATTTTGAGTATCACTTGAATTGTCTGGATTTGGATCAGGCTTAGTAGTACGATTCTTTTGTCTCCACTGAAAATCAAATCCAAAAACACCATTGGTTTCGACGATACTCCCGTTGCGTGAACTGAAGATAAAATTAAATCCATCCACTTTAGATTTTTGTGTTATCTCCCCTTGCTTTTCTGAGATGTCAAAATTCTCCCAGCCAAGCCAGCCTGCCATTCCGCCTGACCATCCTCCCTTTTTAAGTGCATCCTCCCGGTTCAGTTGTGGATATATTATTGCTGACACTAGCACTAACAGTAAAAAAATATTTTTAATATTCATATTGGAATCTTTCTGAATGACTAATATGAAACAATTGAATCGGCAGTAACTTAAATATTATCTAATAAAATTAATACCCCCAGCCGAACTGTAAATGAATTAAAATCATCTTCGACAATTTGATAATTACCTGAAAGTTCCAGAACCGATGCTTTAGCAAGTCTGTACCTGTACCCAGTTCCAATACCAACGCCGTATTTTGCTTGGTACTTTGTTGAATATACTTCATCGCTGTACAAGTCGGAAACATCAGCATCAACTCGAAAGAAATGTACTCCCAATTCAAGAGTTCCAAAAAACTCTTCAGCAAAATAATATCTTATCCCGGCTAAAACAGGAATAGAATTCAATGAAACATCAATCACTTTTCCTTGTATTGCGTATAGTCCAAAATCACCGGGGTAATTCTGATATGAGACTGAAAGTGTAGTAGATATTTTTTGATTGAATGTATATTCACCAATAATAGAACCACCAATTCCTGTATTTGCTACTTCATTAAAAGAACCAACCGGAATTCCTAGATTCAAAGAAGCTCCAGCATTGAATCTGCTTTGAGGAAATAATGAGAAACTAATTAGAATTAGAAGCAAAGGAAGGATACATTTTTTCATAATTATATTTTCTTCGTGATATAAATGTTTTTTGCACTTTAAAATCGCATTAAATATTTCAAGGGCTTCCAACCAAATTAAAACCTATAATTTATTCCTGCCTGAACCGAAATGTAATTAAGTGTACCAACTACACCATAAATTGCAT
>JAEOUE010000005.1 GCA_016839515.1 Candidatus Hodarchaeum mangrovi | reverse complement strand
AGTTTATAATACATGGTCACTACATATTTTTTGGGTGAACTTTATGAATAGAAAATTATCTAAAACAAGTATAATATTAACAATATTGCTTCTTTGTCCTGTTTTTTTCAGCAAGACTACAACTCAAATACAGGCAACCACACAAGGAAGCTCTCAAACTGCATTAAATGCGGATCCTGCGATTATAATTGACGAAGATTCAGATTTCCTAATTTTCCCGGGTTATGGAAACGAAACCCATCCATATATAATTGAAGGATATGATATCAGTCAACCAGATTTTGTAAATCCTGGTATAAATGTTACTGGAACTACTAAATATTTCATTATACGAAATAATAATTTTGACAACGGGTTATATGCAATATATATTGAAGGTATAGCTCCTGGAACTGCAACCATATACAATAACACAATAAGCCATCCATATACTGCAATTTATGTTAAGGAAGCTAATGGGACCGTAGTTGATGGAAATACCATTGATCGTGTTTATCCTTATAACGGGATAGAATTTTACCAAAGCCATTATTGTAACATTTCTAACAATTATCTAGGCCAAGTATCTGGAATAACATATTATTCTGGTTGGACTTTCAAACCAATAACAGTTACTTCTTGTATAGGAGTCAATATTATCAGTAATGAAATAACTAATTGTGTAAGAACTGGGATAACTGTTATGCAATCTAGTGAGATTTTAATTCAAGATAATAACATCCACGATTTACTAACAAGTTATATGATTAGCTATTCTGGAATAGATCTTTATTATGTCGATGATTCGAAAATATACAACAATTCCGTGGATTGGCTACAGACAAGTTCAATCAATGTTGAGAGTTGTAACAGAAATTCGTTTGAAAATAATACTTTAACCGGCAGTCTAGATTATGGTATGAACATGAAGAAATCATCCAACAACAATATCACTTGAAATTTATTTGAAGACCTACCTAATTACGCTATAGTTCTGTGGGATACATCTCATGACAATATTATTCATCATAATCATTTTACACATAACATGATTGGTGGATCACAAGCAGTAGACTACGGATCGAATAACGTTTGGTACGACGTTACCACAAATGAAGGTAATTGGTGGATAGGAGATTGGTATGGTGGTCCCTATGCAATTGCTGGAACAGCTGGTTCTACAGACCCTTACCCTCTTGGAGAACCTCTTGAGCTCCCAATTCCTGAATTTTCCATTGGAATAAGTTTACTTGTTGTATGTATACCAGTTGTTTGTGCTATTGTTATCTTCCTAAAAAAGAGAAAATGAATACATTTTCTCATTTTTTTTAATTTTAATTCAGAGTGTTTATGATACTATCTTAAAGTAGTCTTACTCTTGTCTTGTTTATTGATTCAAAATCCTTTGTAATTAAATCATATTAGTGGCTTGAAAGTCTTTGAAAAATAAAATACAGATGTGATTTATAGGTAATTAGAGAATGAATAGAATTGTAACGAAATAAGTTGGAGTGAAGACCTAATATATTCCTTTTCATGAACATCTATAACTTTAAAATACAATGATTTCTTTTTTTTTGATTATCAGATGTCAGTAAAATTTGCAACTAGAATTAGAGGATTCTTACCTCCTGCTAATCTTCTACCTCTTCTAGTCGCATATATGCTTGATGCTCTCGCTATATCGAGTTACTGGATTTTTTTTAGCATCTGGTTAAATGAAGAAATCATTACTCCTGAAGCAGGTTATCAATATCCATACTTAATGTTAACAGTAGTAATTTCAATTCCTGCATTTGTTTCAATAATAGGAAGTTCTCTTTTTAGTAGTTTTTCAGATAAAACAGGAAAACGTAAGGAAATCATGTTTCTTGCTCGAATTCTCTTGATGGCGCAATGTATATTATTGATTTTCTTTAATGATACAAGTTTTCAAATCTTACTTATACTTGCAGTTTTCAGTGTGCACAATGTTTTCTATATTATGCATAATTCCTTAATTACAATTATTTGTCATCCAGATAAAAGAGGAGAAGTTTCTAGCTTTCAAATGTTTTTTGCTAGTCTAGGTTGGATGATAGGAAGTAGTGTTTCAGGGCTAATATATACAAATTTAGGGATGATTGGAGGTTTAGCATTTGGAGCAGGTTTTGCACTTCTAACAGGTATTAGTGTTCTTTTCTCCCCAACTAAACCTGAAAGTATAGAAGACACAATAATAGAAGCAGATCAACCCTTAGTTACTCCATCTGTTGCTGTTAGTCAAATTAAACCTCCTTATCCGAAAATACCTGCGAGTGAAACCACAAAGAAAACAAAAAATTACTGGCAAATACTGTCGCAAAAGAATATCTTGGTTTTTCTTGTAATTCTGGCAATAGTTGATTTTGGTTCTGGTCCATTTAATGCTATGGCTTCTGTTTATTTGGGAAAAGTAGGTTTAACGGATAACTATATAGGTATATCAAATATGATTGCAACATTTCTTGGAATGATTTTTCAGCTTTTTATAGGTAGGATGCTAGATAAAAAAGGAAGAAAACCAATTTTTCTTGTATCACTGATAGGGTACCCTATAATTTACTCTCTAATTTACTTACTCTCTGGTTCCTGGATTGCAGTTTTTATAATCTATTCTTACCCACTTTATGCTCTGAGAAATCCTTCAGCAAATGCAATAATGTCAGACTTAACCGATGAAAAAGAACGTTCTAGAGGGATGAGTTTACTCTCTTTTGAGCAATCCATTTTTCTTAATACAGGTTCATTTTTAGGTGCTCTTATAGCAGATATCTCCTCAAAAGGCATTCTAGTCTTACCAATATTCCCCATGAGTTTCAGTGTTGTAGCTGTTATTCTTGCATTTTTCCTTATGAAAGAAACGAATAAAAAACTCCTAAATATGACACCAGATTCAATGAAAAGAAACTGATTTATTGAATGATAATAATGCAATTAGCAGGAAATCTATTTAGTTTTTTTGTGCTGAATATTCCTCATAGTTTTCGATGAAGTGTGTATTTTGTAAAGGATATGGTAAATTCTCTACTACAGTTTTAGTTATGGTATGGGTAAAGATTATTCCCTTTCTAGTAAGTTTATTTTTTCTTATATATCCTGATAGTTTTAGGATTTTCATAAGGAGTCTAATTCCTACAAACACTTGGTTATCCATCTCTCCCTTCAAATCATAAAGCATTCTAGCAAATTTTCTCCAATCATCACTCGATTTGTCCTTTTTCGCTACTAAAGTCATTTTGATATTCTCGTGATAGTTTTTCAGATAGACATCTAATTCAGGATTAACCACTTTCCAGGAACCATAGGTTGAGAATGCTGCTGGTCCAAACCCAATATAGTCCTCTATT
>JAEOUE010000342.1 GCA_016839515.1 Candidatus Hodarchaeum mangrovi | reverse complement strand
TTTAAATTAGGAAATTTTCCTTTTAAAATTTCATTTACACGCATCCAATTTACAGAGCCAGCATCAATATTGTTCCAATCTTTACAAGCAACAGCACAGGTATGGCATCCAATACAGCGAGTTTGGTCAAAATAGAATCCAAATTGAGTCATTTTAAAACCTCTACTTTATTTTTCGAAAAAATTCCACCTCAACTAAATTTGAATTTAACGGAAATGCTCCACCTGGGGAGTACCCATCTTGAGTTAAAGTATTTGTACATCCTCCGATATCAATCCCCTCTTCATTAGGTTTATACCATTCTCCTTGATAAACACATACTACTCCTGGCATGATGCGTTCTGTTACTTTAGCAGGAATTCTTATTCTACCTCTATCATTGAATATATCAACTAGATCTTTATCTTCAATATTTCTTTCGGACGCATCAGTTGGGTTTATCCACACTGCATGGGATTCAATTTCTTTTAGCCACGGTACCATCTGAAGGCTTGAATGAGTCCGACGTTTATTATGAGGAGTTATTAATTGTAGGGGGTATTTTTTAGCTTTAGGTGAATCATAATGTTCTTCATGAGTCATATATTTTGGAATTGGAGGCATTAATGGATTATGTTTCTCTGCAATGTGTTCACTATAGATTTCAATTTTACCTGACAATGTTGGAAAAGGATTGTGCTCTGGATCTTCTATTTGCTCCTGAAAAGCAACAAAAGGTTTATCAATCTTAACTTTGTAATATCCATCCTTTTTCATTTTATTATAACTTTTAATGTCTTTACGTGGAGAGGATAAAATACGTAAAATCTGATCTTCTTCTAAATTAAGTAAACCTGGATCGATTCCAAGTTTTTTTGAAAGTTCTCGTGCAATTTCAAGGTCAGATTTGCTTTCATAAAGCGAATCAATTGCTTTATTCAAATAAATATAATAAGGTGAGCCAAGCCATGGAACTGCAATATCATTACGCTCCATAAAGGTATTTACCGGTAATACGATGTCCGCAAATTTGGCAGTCGGCGTCATGAATTGATCTTGCACCACTATGAAATCTAAAGCATTTAATGCTTTAATTCCTTTATTAATGTTGCCATATTGATTTAATCGATTTGATGCAACGATATATGCCATTTTAAGATCTGCGGGGTAACCACCATTCTTTCCTTGTAAAATCGCATTATAATAATCATTATAATGAATTCTAGTATTTGCAGGATTCGTTCCTCCCCTTAATTTATATAAACTATCCTCCCTTGGAGGTGCTCCAAAATCAACAGGGTTGTCTTGAGGTCTAGGTTTTTTAATTTGTTCTATAACATTTTCCTTTTTTTTATATGAAGAAACTCTTTCGCGACTATAATAGGCTCGCATAAAACCGGATGCATACCCTCCCTTAATACCGATATTCCCCGTAATAACACAAAGAATATTAGCTGCTCGAGAATAAATCTCTCCAAACGCTGCACGAGCGGGCCCCCATCCTGCAATAAGAGCTGCAGGTTTACTTTTTGCATAATCCCTTGCTAAATTCCTAATTATATTAGCTGGGACTAAACATATATTTTCTGCCCACTCTGGAGTTTTAGCAATTCCATCTTCTTCTCCTAATAAATATGACTTATATTTCTCAAATCCTATTGTATATTTTTCTATAAATTCTTTATTATGAAGATCTTCAGCAATAATAACATAGGCCATAGCAAGAAGCATTGCAGTATCTGTGCCTGGCCTAATTGGAATCCATTGATTAGCAAACACTGCGGCAGAATCAGTAAAGATAGGATCTATAACTACAATCTTAATTCCCTTTTCTTTAACTTTGGCTAGCATTAGATTTGTGCCTGGGTCCCAGATTGTACTGGCAGGGTTCCATCCCCACATAATTAATAATTTAGTATTTAAGAGATCTTTACGGACATTTCCTGTCATAATTGTTCCATAAGTAGCCATAGATGCAAATAAGGCACCTTCATAGGATGGAGCACCCCACATTCGAGTGTATCCTCCAAATTGGTTTAACATTAGCCCTGCTGGAATTGGACCATGTAGCATACCTTGATTTCCTGCCCCTGCAACAAATAATATTGCTGAATTCCCAAATTTTTCTTTTGTATCTCTAAGGTTTTTTGTTACTTCGTCTAATGCTTCATCCCAACTAATACGTTCAAATAAGCCTTCCCCTCTTTGACCTACACGACGAAGAGGATATCGTAATCTTTCGGGGGAATAAACACGCTGTTTATAGGCTCTTCCTCTCATACAGGCTCTTAGTTGAGGCTCATCATCATTATCAGTCTCGAACCGAATTATTTTGCCATCTTTTACATGAGCTTTCAGAACACATCGTCCTCCACAATCATGGCAACAGCCAGTATTAATGATTTCTAACTTAGTAAGATCTTCATCCTTTCCTATATCATTCATAGTTTCATGCACAAAAGTGAGAAATTGTATAATCAGAAATTAAAACTTCATAATTATAAATCATAACGAGAGTTTCTTATTAAATTTTCATCAAATATTTCCATTATTAGTTTATGACGCAAAATTTCTAAAATTTTAGCAAAAATGTTGATGAATCTATGGGAATAAAAGAAAAATGGAATAAGTTTTAAATTTAAAAATTAAGTAGAATCGTCTAAATTGGAACTACACGCAATTCACTAACTGGATAACGATTGAAATTATAATACCCCGTTTCTGTAAACCCTCCAGATGATCCTACCCAGAGCCCTTTAAGAGTATTTGGAATTCTAACCCAAATATGCAGCGTAATAGTATGACCTGGTCGAAATTCAAAATTGTCAAATTGACGAGCCGTGCTGGCGTAATGACTGTCAGGTGATGTTCCTACGAATGGGAAGTGATTCATTATACTCCAGCCGCTTATTAAAAAGCTTGGAACCTGCTCAAAGCCAGCTTCATAAATAGGATTTACAAAAGAATCAATTTCAGACCCTTTCATTCCTGATTTTAAATTCTTTACTAAATTATCATGTACTAATGCTGCGACTTCGAAAAGTTTTTTATATTCGGGTGTAGGATCTCCTAAAAACCAAGTACCCCAGAGTTTCCCTGAATAATTTCCAAAACCCAATGTAAACTCAGACATTAATATATCCCCAATATTGACTTGTTTACGAGTAGGGTAGCAATCTGGATAAAATCCCGCTGGATCTTTCATAGAAAATGAGCTAGCGTGACCGAAAGGAGAGCTTGCTCCATGACGAGCTATAACCATGCTCAAAATCCGTCTTAATTCAGAATGAGTAATTCCAGGGCGAGTCATTTGAATCACTTCTTCTTGGGCTAGATCTAATAATGCTCCAGCGCGTTTTAATAGTTCAAATTCTTCACTACTCTTGATAAGCATTAAATTATTAAACCATGGAGTAGCATTCTCAAATTTAACGTTAGGAAGATTTCTGGATAAAATCTCACGTTGCTCAGTAAAAAGTGTAAAATATCTATATGAAACTGCACCAGGTCCTACTAATCCGACTTTACATTGTTCAAGTCCATGGTTTTTAATATACTTTATCATATTGGTCAAGCAGTCTCCACTTCGAATATCTTTAACATAGGAAATATCCATTGCATTCGGAATATGATAGTCTAATGCAATAAACATGGTAGCATTTCCTTTTGCGGGTACAATGAGAAAGGTTTCCATGAGAGCCGCAAAACGAGTAAGATATTGGAGATTTACTTGACCAGGACTATTTCCTAATCCCAGGGCTCCGTGTACGATAATTATATCTAATTCTCTTTCCTTCATCTCCTTTTGCACATTTACATGACGGCGCTCCATCTCATTATCTGAAAACATAGGAAAAAAGTCGTTTTCAGCAGAATTATACTTCGAATTCAATATAATTTCATTCATTTTTATTTCTCAGGTTTAAGAATTAAAACAAGATTATTAATGATAATGTTCAACGTATATTTAATTGTTGTTTATCCAAGTATTTTTAGAAATTTAATAAATAACAATTTCAGTTCAAAAATTCTTAATATACACTTTTCATTTAAAATCGAAAGAATTAAGAATAGTTCTAATTATAAATAAATAATGACTAAATTTTAAAGGTAAGATAATATTGTCTGAATCTATTGATAAGAAATACAAAAATGCAGCCCAGATTATAAATAATGCTGGTGGGACGCCCCTAACAGTAACAGATACATTAATTGAAATATTAAAGCATTTAGTTAAAGAAGATCATTTAGATTTTGTTTTAACTTTCAAAAGGAAAAAATCACAAACTATGGAGCAGCTAAAGGAAAGTACTGGTTTGGACGAAAATAAAATTAATTATCATGTTGAAAGTTTAGCTAAAATTGGCTTGATTTTTAATCAACCCAATAGACATGGTATAATGGTTTATAGATTAATGCCTTACATAAACGTGGGTATTTTTGAGTATACTTTTATGAAAAAACTTGAAGATACACCTGAGAATCGAGAATTGGCACGTCTATTTAAAAAAATGTCAGATGAATCTAAAGAAGTATTTCGGACTCATTATGATGCAGTATTAAAGTTTCTTCAGAATATGCCTCCTATTGATAGGACAATCCCATTCAACGTAAACAAAGCAACAGGAAAAGAAATTATTTTAGAAATTGATGAGGAATTGGAACCTCCAGAAGAGAGGATACTTCCATCTCAAACTGTTGAAGAGTTAATACAAAAATTCGATGATATCGCAGTAGGTCACTGTTATTGTAGGCATCATAAAGATTTATTAGATAAACCTTGCAAACAAACTGATGAAAGAGAAAATTGCTTTACTTTTGGTAAATCGGCTCGTTTTACAGCTGAGCAAGGATTTAGTAGGCTAATTAGTAAAGAAGAAGCTTTAAAAATACTGAAAAAAGCAGAAGATGATGGACTTGTCCATAAAGCATATCATCCAAATTTTGATATAACCAAACCAGAAACTTCAATCTGTAATTGCTGCACCTGTTGTTGTGGACAAGCTGGAAGTTTAACCGTTAATGCGACAAACTATATAGCTCAAGTGAATCAAGAAATTTGTGTTGGATGTGGTACATGCGTTGATCATTGTCATACAAATACTATGCAATTAAATGATCAAGGAAAAGCTGAAAGAGTTGGTGATTATTGCATCGGTTGTGGTTCTTGTGCGTTCTTTTGCCCAGAAAATGCCATTACTCTAGTTCTAAAATAAAGAATTGTTAGAATACCTCCTCCAAAGCCAAATTAAGAGTTAGCTTCTATAATAAATTATAGGAAATATCTAAATAGTTTAAAAATCTACTATAACTGATTAAAATGGAAACCAAATATTTAAAGCTATCAATAAATAAAAAAGTCGCTACGGTATTAATTCATCGTCCAGAGAAAAGAAACGCACTTTCACCCGAAGTATTGATTGAAATAGAAAAATTGTTTAATGAACTTAGTCAAAGAGATGATGTTAATGTTATAATTCTAACTGGAGGTGAAAAATATTTTTCTGCTGGTTTTGATCTTAATTTTATTAGAACACTTGAAAAAACATCAA
>JAEOUE010000004.1 GCA_016839515.1 Candidatus Hodarchaeum mangrovi | reverse complement strand
GTCCTGAGACCTGTGCAATGATAGGTGATTTTCCACAAGATATTCAAGCAGGAAAAATTGCAGGAACAAAAACTGTAGCAATACTAGGTGTTAATGGCAAATATACTAAAGAAAGTATAAAGAAACTAGAACCAGATGTCACCTTAAATTCAATAGGAGAACTTTTACCTTTATTTTTAGGTCCTCCAGAGTTTTCAAAATCTAACTAGTGGCATCTCGATTTTTTAGGTACTCGACGTCAGCCTCTAATTTGGCTCTAGAATATCTTATCTTTCTAGTTTCATATAGTTCGTCTAAGTTTAGATTCTTAGTAACAATTTCTCTAACAAGATTATAGTCAGTCTTAATATGCTTGAAATCTTTCCAACCTAACATTTCTTTGAAAATAGGTTTGTTCCACATGTTGAATACTACAGACAAAACAAGATACATCAGAACTATACCCATATTAAATTCAATCAAAGTATTAATAATCATAAGTTGAAAACTCCAAGTTTCTTGTTCAAGGCGGATTCCAGAAACAGTAAGAGTAAATTCTAAACAGAATTCCACAAGTGTTCCAACAATAAATAAATACAAAATATCTTGAAGACGTATTTTCTTGAAAGCATAAAGTATGAATGCTATAATCAGATTGCCCAAGGTCATTAGACCAAAGGTAAGCCTTTGTCTTGCTTCATTCATGTTTCGTGCAACTTCGATTATTCTATCATCCCAAGGAATTAACTGGGAACCTACACTAACGAAAGTCCAGCCAATATAGAACATTAATGTCCATAGCCAGATATCTCTCCATTTCCTTTTTTCGAGCATTAAGGCTACATAGGAAAATTGGGCAAAACCTGGAGAAAAACAGAACCACAAGAAAAATAGAGTTGGGTTGATTGGACCACTGTAAGTTCTACTTTCCATTACTATATACCAAATATAAAAATCAGTAAGTAGGTAAACTAACCAACCCACCAGTCCCCAAATTATTGATTTCCAATACCTCTTATAAATAAGAAAACCAATCCAAAAAGAAAGGAAAATCAAGTCTAGATAAATGAAATCCATACCAAAAGTCCTAGTAACAATTGAATCAATAGGGAACGCAACCATAGAGGAGAAAAAGTGTAGTTATTTAAATGCTTAACGGATTCATAATCTGTAAGAATTAGCTAGGAGTTGCTTTTCTTCATGTTTGCTAAATTGAAACCTGTAAATGCACCTATTGCGCTTTGAACTACTGCAAAAGGAATTAAGAAATACCAATAAGTGAGGAAATCTTTTGTTACACCAGGTACAGATATATAAAAGAATTCTAGGGGAATAATGCTTACCAATATTGTTACAATTGAGAAAATCACAGAGGAGATTACAATTGCTAGCACTTCGTATTTTAATCTTTTAACTAGGAACATTGAGAGATCAGCTGATAAACCGTAAATCACATAGATACCTCCCCAACCTATAGCAGCCCAAGGAGATTTTAGAACTGGATTAACGTAATATTCCAACCAGAGTTCTATTCCTATTCCGATTATGCCATTAATTCCAAAACTAAAGACACCTAGCCAGTTCACTTTTAACTTTGTATAAAAGAAATAAAGAATCAAAGATTGAAAAATAAGTACAAAATAGTGATAACCATATCCCATTTGATTTTCGAATAGTAATACATCAAATAAGAATGTGAATAATCCAGTTATGCAACCAATTAAAAGAAAGCAGAGACAAGCCCAACCAAAGGTTTGCCAAGTCCATTGCTGAAACCATTTTTCTTCCGAATTATGGTTATTCATATAATCTACTTTGTTTTCTAACTTATATAGTTTAACAAAAGTAGCATATTTGTATAAGAGAAATTTCTTTTATTATTTTAAAGAAACTATTGAGTGTCAATATATTCAAAAGCTCTTTTTATGTCATCGGCAATCATTTTTCGTTTTGATTGTTCTATTAAGAGGTTTTTTCCAGTGAGAATATATGAAGGGAAAACTCGAGCGTCTTTATAATAAAACTCATTGT
>JAEOUE010000266.1 GCA_016839515.1 Candidatus Hodarchaeum mangrovi | reverse complement strand
GAAAAAATTTGACAAGTGATGGAGTGTTTTGTTTTTAATCCTAAAATTCATAAAGATTAGAATTCTCAAATAATAACCTAGTAGCTTACATGACATGAAAATTAAATAATAGATTAAATATGTAGAAATTTATATAACATAGCAAAATCGAAATATTTCATTCCTCCTCAGTCTTAATATTAAGATTGACTGATTTTAAGAAAGAACTCATCTTACAGGGCAATTATTGTCATTTTATTGATATATTATCTGAAAGGTGCCATTTATAAAACTAGAAATTATGGAAACAGAGAATTCAGAGTTAATCAAGGATCTTCAAATGAATAACATATCAGTTATAGCAGGTTAGAAGCTAATTGGGACTAATTTATATATATCTGCAATAATTAAACATTTTGATAAATAATTGTTGATAGAGCAAGACCAAAAGCTAAAAAATAGGATAAGAATGATCTATGGGTGATAAATTATTGTAGTTATAAGTCAAATCTGGATTCAATGTATTCAATGTTCGCAGATTATTGGACATTGTCATTTAAGGATTGGAAGTGAGTTAGAACCCGAATTAGGAGGTAGTCTATATACCGCTCTAGTTGTTGCTCTTTCTGAAGTTGAAGAAAAGAGTGAGTACTTAATGTCTGGAATTTATGGGTATAAAATCCCAGACAATGAAGGGATAGGATTATTTACGGTTCAAAAAAATAGATTCCGCATTTTTTTTCTTTGTGAGGGGCTATATGGAAGCGGGGTCCCATCTATCAAAGGTAAATTATCAAATAATCTTGAAAAATTGTTTAAATCTCTCGAAAGGCATTTTACAAAAGATTTTTGTTATTTATTGCATCGATTTGAGGAAAGAGACACATTTTGGTTTGAATTAATTTATTCCTGTGGTTTTGGAGAAAATATTCCTCTTGATGAATTAGAATATATTTTTCCAATTCAATTTCTTCAAATAAAAACAAAAATCTCTGGGAAAGAAATTGATATTGATACCGTGGAAACTGTAGAATTAGGTTCATTAGGATTTGGATGGCGAGGAGTTCATGAATTTTTAGCAAAGCACATTCAAGAAATATTTAGTAAAGCACAATTCAGTTTTCTCCTTTATCAGACACTTTTTATCCAATTAAGTGAGTTTGTACAAGATTTTACTCCAAATACAATAATCCTTACTTATCAAGCAGGGCATTTACAGGAAAATATTGTACTAGTAGCTTTTCTCACGTTAAATGAAAATAATATAAGTATTCGTTATTGTTTACCTATTTCCTCAGATTTAGAGGTGATAGGTAGTAGATCTATTCATTCCTATTTGAGGTCTTTATTTTTAGAACCTCAACCTACATGATTTAGTTATAAATGCTTTTTAGGGGTTTCAAATTGATTTGTTATTTTTTTCTTTAAAGATAAAAATTAAAAACTACAAACTTTTTTATAGTGCGAACAAGAATGACAAGAACTTTTCAAGAAGATTTCTCACGCATAATTGATTTAATTCAAATTTGTCTTTCTGAAGAAATAGAAAAAGGAATGGAAGTTCCATCTAATTCATATTTTCAAGAATTATTAAAGCAAGAAAACATATTTTTACTAATTCATGAAGAAGAGAATAATATAGTAGGCTTTGTTTTATTAGAAGGAGAGATAAGAGGATTTCCTTCATCAATCATGATGATTGGTGTAGAACCATTATATCGAAGAAAAAAAATAGGATCAACTCTATTAAGAGCAGTAATTGATCTTGCTAGAGAAAAAAATTGGACAAAGATCAAGATTTTAGTACGTCCCAATAATTTTCCATTGAGATGTCTTATCACTCAATTAGGTTTTATCCCAGAAGGTTTATTGAGAAAGGAACTCTTTAAAGAGGATATTATTACGTATGCATATTTTCCCCTCTAATTAAGAAAAACTTTTTAGGATTGGCAAAATGCCTCAATCATCTCATTTCTGGTTAAATTATAATTTTTTAACCAAATCCCTTATCATTGTAATATTTTGGTCCACTCCACCTTTAATTTCTAAATTATGGGTTGGAAGTGGTGTATTTCCAGGAATATATTATGGGTTTTTACGTTATGGTTTGGGTTTTGCTACTCTATTCTTATTTATACTATTAAAAGGAAAATTTATTTTTTTTTGGAAATCTATTAGAGAAAAAAGTTGGAAACATATCATTTGTGCATCTTGGCTTATTGTAATGATTATAGGCCAGAATTTTTCAGTTTTTTTTATACTAGGAAGTAGTAGTTCGATTTTATTGAACTTTAATCCAGTTTTTATATATTTACTTTCTCCCCTTTTATTTAGCGATGAGTATTATTCAAATAGAAAAAATATAGGCATTTTAATTTCAACCTTGGGGATTTTTTTAGTCTTTTTTGCGTCTATGGAAAATTATAAGGAATTTAATCCACAATTCTTCATAGTAGGAAATATTTTAGGAGTATTATCTGGAATAGGCTGGGCTGGGTATTCATTATCACTAAAGTGGTTATTTAAAGAAAAAGAATCGGAAGAAATAACCTCTATTAATTTATTAATTGCTACAATTATATTATTTAGCTTAAGTATCTTTTTGGAAGGTAATTTGATACCTCCGATTAATGTATTTACTGTTTCAAGTTTATTTGGACTAGTAATAATAGGAGTAGGAGCTGCGGCTCTAGCATTTACTCTTTATTTTGAACTAGTCCAACAATACGGGGCATCTAATGCAGCAAATATTCAGTTCTTAATTCCTCTATTCTCACTTTTTTTTGGATTTATATTTATAGGGGAGTTTTCAATTCTCACGATGATTGGAGGGATAATATCTGCTATAGGGTTGATTTATACAACTAAAAGCTCCTAATTAAACATTTAGGCTCAGGATACTCCAATTAAAACCAAATCTGCAGCTAAGGAGTATTAGATTCTGCACTGTATTGAATTATTCCTTAAATAAATAGCTAAAATTATGATTGCTTAAATAATACCTTCCCTTTGCAATATCTCACGAGTAAGTAATTCAAAAGCTTCTCTAATATTAATGTCAGCTAAGGCTGAGGTCTCTAAATATTTAATTGGTTTAAATTCAGGAATTATTTCATCCTCCAAATCATCATAAGCTATGCGTATTTGATCCTCAAGGTCTGATTTATTCCCAATTAAAATAGAAGGAACTTGATCTTTTCCTAAATTTTTTTCAATCTGTTCTTGCCACTCATATAGTTCATCTAAAGTTTCTGGCCGTGTTAAATCAAAAACAAGCAATGCTCCATTAGCTTTTCGGAAGAATATTTCACGTAATGCCTGAAAACGTTTTTGACCAGCTACATCATAAATAATGAGATTAACTAAATTTCCATTGACTTCTATATGGCGATTGGAAGGATCGAGTCCAATTGTTAAAAGGTAATTATGCTCAAACCGGTCTTCGATATATCTTCGAACGATCGATGTTTTTCCTACTGCACCTGCTCCACATACTATTATTTTGAGATGATATTTCGCTTTTTGTGATGTCTGAACATTCATAGCTATCACATATACCATGGAGTTTGTTGAACATTTATATTTGAGGAGAATATCGTGTTTTTTAAACAATATCAAATAACGAGCATGTATTATACTTAAATAAATTGGAGAGTTCTTAATGGAAAATTCAACGAGTTCTTCTAAGATCGCAATCCGAATCCCGTGGAAAGAGTATTTCCGGAAACAAAGCGTTAAATTATTAGGTTTTATCATTATTGCTTGTTTAATAATCGGTGTTATGTTTGTTAGTCAGCAAATGGGAGAGTTACAGGATATCAGTCGTCAAGATCCCAATTATTTATTTGCTGTATTTTTGTCCAGTATATGTTTCATCCTTGTATTGATAGGTTTTAGTAAAATTGTTTTGTTTGATATGGGGAAAGAATTTGGACTTAGGGACGAAAAAACTGATAAAACTCGTTTTGATTTAAGGTTCTTTCTATTTTCAACCCTTGCTCTTTCGTTTTGCTCTGCAATGTATTTACTTCTTGATGTTTTTTTAGGAAACGCCTATCTTGAATTATTACCAGTTTTATTAATGGAATGGATTATAATAAGTTTTGATATACAAATAACTGGATTAACAGACAAATTAGGGGATCGTAGAGAGTTTTATCAAACTGCACGTAATCTTTACTTTAATTTCTTTTTCCTTATAATTGTTGGATTCTCTGTTCTCATATTTCTTTCAATATTAACGAGTTTTGGTCGAAAAAGATTAATTAAACGATATCGCAAAGATGAAACTGTCCCTGTCTCTGAATCAGAAGAAAATAGGAGATTATACAAACTTCTTCTTTGGTTATCTATCCCCTTTATTACGATATTTGAATTAGGGATTCTCCCCTCTACAACAGGTTTAATCAACTCACTAATTACTTTATTACTTGTAATTGGGTTGTTATGGTGGATATTTCAAATTCTGAAAACAATTTTTATAATAATATGGAGGGGTTTCAAATTTTCTGCTTTTATCACCTCTGTTAATTTATTATTAATTATTCCTTTAATCCTAATACTTTATGTCTTACCAGTATTAGCTTGGACCTTTTGGGATATTTTTTCTGGATTCCAAGGTGGAACAATACAAATCAACCTAACTGAAATAATTAATAATTTTATTTCATTTCTACAATTTAGGGCTCAAGATATTCTTTCAATTGTTGAATTAGACTTTATTTTTGTTACAATTATAGCCACAGCCATCGTTGGTTTCGCTGAAGGATTTGTTATAGTAGCAATATTTTCCGCTATTTATAGAGGGGTAGAAGTTGCTCGAACTGGGCAGATAGTATCACGATCACCTCCCAAAATAGCTGTACTATCAAAATATCTAATTTTACTAGGAATCTGGATTAGTTTGATCTGGGATAGTTTTTTAGAGATATGGGAAATGCTATTAGTTGAATTTAATTTTTCATTACCTGAAATAAACGTACCTACTTTTTTCTATGTTATTTACTATTCCTTAATAATTCCCTTCTCTCAATGGTTTGAGGACCTTATTCCTATTTTAAAGATCATACCATTCCTCCTCCTCCCGATATACTTTGTATTTTCTGGGGCATATAAATTCCTGAGTGTTACTCTTGTTACACCACGTGTTAAAGAAAGATTATCTCTTTTCTTTTTATTAATCTCTACCTCATTTGTGTTGATCATAACAAATATATTAGGTGATATTTATGATTTAGCTATTCCAGATGCCCCTCTAAAAAGTGTTTTATTTTTGGAGAGAGCATTAACACACGCTGTGGGTATTTTTGAATATATTGAAGCACTAACATTCTATTTGGGATTTTTTTACGGTCTAGCGTATGTAATTAATAAGTTTCTTAAATCAAGAAAAAAGAAACCAATGATAACGGAATATATTCCAGAAAATGATCATTCAAAGTTAATAGAAAAAATAGATGATGAAAATACAGAGCTTCCAGATAGTAATTTGGTCGATTTCCAAAAATCAGTAAACGATGTTCAAAAAGAAACCATAAATGAGCCTTAATAACCCAAAATAACTCATTTATAATCTCAGAGTAAAAATTAAAAAATTAAAATTGTAAAAATCGTTGTAGGTATGAATACCAATTCTTCTTTTTTTTAATTTTTTATTTCTGTCTACTTGACATAAAGATTCTTAGCTTTGATAGCTCATCTCTTTCCTTCTCTTCTAGGGATAATAAAATTTGTTCTATTTCCTCATTTAGTTCAGGAATCAATATTTTTTCTAAAGCATTGAATCGATGTCTTGTTTTACGAATTTCTCTACCTAATTCTGTTACTGCCATTTCTTGGGAGGCAAGATCAATCAAAACTTCTAATTGCTGTCGAAATAGGTCAATTGTTTTATCAACTAGCTCTGAAGTAACGAAAACAGATTTTTCTCGATCATCATCCAAAAGTTCAAGTGAAGGGACAATTATTCCCATTACATTTTCTGATTGAACATTTATTCTTAGAGTGTTTGTAGCAGCCATTGCAGCTAAAGCAAGATTCTTTCGATCCATCGCTTTTGTGAGTGCTAGAGATCTTCTTGCTTCCATACCCAAAAGAGAAAGCTTTTGCCGTGTGTGATAAAGCTGTACGACCTGTTTGGAATAAGCTTCAAGAAGTGCACCAATTCTATCTTCTAGAAGTTCTTTCCCTGTATCAGCAATGCTTAATTGAGCTTTTCTGTCTTGGAGCTCTATTCTTGTTTTCTTCAATTGTTGAGATGACACTTTAATAGGGCTCTCCAGGGTAATATTTATCAATAAATTCTTTAGAAATTCGATTTAAATCAGTTTTGGGGATAATTTTTAATACTTCCCATCCTATAGAAAGGGTTTCCTCTATCGTTCTCCTTTTATCACCTTGGTTTATAAATTTTTGCTCAAATGTGTCAGCAAATCGTAGATATAAACGATCCCGATCGCTTAAAGAATCCTCTCCTGCGATGGAGGCTAATTGTCTTAATTTCATGCCTCTTGCGTAACTAGCAAACAGTTGATTTGCAAGATTAGCATGATCTTCTCGTGTTTTTCCTACCCCTATACCTTCATTCATCAGTCTTGATAGTGAAGGAATGGGATTCATTGGAGGATTTATTCCTCGATTAAAGTGAGGACGACTCATGAGTAGTTGCCCTTCAGTAATATATCCTGTCAAATCAGGTACAGGATGAGTTATATCATCATTTGGTAGTGTAACTACGGGTATCATCGTAACACTCCCTGGTTTTCCTTCCACTTTTCCTGCTCGCTCATAAATTGTTGCTAGATCTGTGTAGAGATAGCCAGGATAACCTCTTCGTCCTGGAAACTCTTCTCTAGCTGAAGAAATTTCTCGGAGTGCTTCACTATAATTAAGCATGTCATGTAGAAGAATTAAAACATTTCTATCTTTTTCATATGCTAAATATTCTGCAAATGTTAATGCAACTCTTGGTGTAAGTATTCTTTCAACAATACTATCCATAGTATAATTGGAAAAGAAAGCTATATGTGCTCCTGAAGCTTCTTGGAATTTTAATCGAAAAAATCTTCCTTCACGTTCTGTAATTCCCATAGCTACAAAAATTACATCAAGTTCTTGCTCCTCTGCAAGCACTCGTGAATTAACTGCAATATTTGCTGCAACCTCTGATGTAGGCATTCCACTAAGAGTAAAGATTGGAAGTTTTTGGCCTTGAACTAATGCATTTAGTCCATCTATTGCAGAAATACCTGTCTCAATAAAATCCTCTGGACTACTCCTTCTAACTGGATTCATCGGAGCCCCAGTAATTGGAAATCTCTTTTCAACAAACAGAGGCCCAAGATCATCTATGGGTTGCCCAAGTCCATTCATTGTCCGACCAATCATCTGTTCAGACAAACCAACTCTAAAAACATCTTTTGTGAATTCCACTTCTGTCTGAGTTCTTTCCATAGAATAAGTTCCTTCAAAAACTTGAACAATTGTAGCATTTTCATCCGCTTGAAGAACTTGTCCTGTTCGTATTTCTCCATCAGGCATATAAATTCTAACAATTTCTTCATAAGAAACATTTTTTATTGATTTTAAAAAAATAAGAGTACCTTGGATGGATTCAATTGTTTTATAGCGAAAAGTGGGTAATGTTCTTACTTTCAAAATTATTCCTCCGTTAGTAACCTATTTCCTCAACTCTTGAAGGAATTTCTTTCGTAAATTCTCTGATTCCATCGATATTTAGCTCTTTCAAACGTTTAATATCCTCGATTAGCTTTTCTTCATAAAGTGGATCTACTAATAAAGTTTCAGATTCTACACGTTCTTCAATGAGATGATGAGCTTCAAGAATTGCTTTAGCCATTAAATATGATTTTTCAGCGGAGCTAAACGCATCTTCCTCTGATAAAGCATTTTGCTGGAGAAATCCTTCTCTTATTAATTCAGCGGTCAATAATAATCCTTTTTGTTTTTCCGAAAGGGTATCTTTGCCCACTAATCTTACAATACGCTCCAATTCTTCTTCCTCCTGCAATATTGTAGCAATTTCAGTCCTATATTCATTCCAATCTGGGGCAACTTCTTTTTTTAGATACTCAGCAATCTGTTTGACATTTTGGCTATAAGATATCCTCCATGATATAGCGGGGAAATGTCTGCTCCTTGCAAGATCAGTGTCAAGTGCCCATAAGCTAGTTGTAAAACGCATTGTATATTGTGTTACAGGTTCAGAAAAATCTCCTCCTTGGGGTGAAACAGCTCCAATAGTAGTAATACTTCCTTCTAGTCCACTAAGATTTACACATCTTCCAGATCTTTCATAAAATTGACCAATTAATTTAGGGAGATAACTTGGAAATCCTTCCTCACCTGGAATTTCACCTAATCTACCAGAAATTTCACGAAGCGCTTCTGCCCATCGTGAAGTTGAATCAGCTAAAACTGAAACACTATAACCTTGATCACGATAATATTCAGCAATAGTTATTCCCATATAGATGCTTGCTTCTCTTGCTGCAACAGGCATATTGGAAGTATTAGCAATTATTGAGGTTCGATCAATCATTAATCTTCCTGTTTTCGGATCAGTTAATTTTAAAAAGCTTTGTAAAGCATCTGCGGCTTCATTTCCCCGTTCTCCACATAAAGTCATTTGCATAATTTCAGTTGAGGCAAACTTTGCTAGAGTTCTATTAAGAACAGTCTTTCCAGTTCCAAATCCGCCTGGTATCATAGCAGAACCACCTTCAACCATCGGATAAAGGAAATCAAGTATACGTTGCCCTGTTAAAAAAGGTTTATAACTTAAAATTCTTGATTTAAATGGTCTGGGTTGTCTTACTGGCCAATCATGATAGAATTTTAATTCTTGATCTTTAGATTGAGTTTCAATATGCACCAGTGTGTCTGTAACTACATATTTACCTTCAGGGGCTATTTCTTTTAATACTCCATGAACATTAGGCGGTACCATAACTCGATTTTCAACTGATTCTGTTTCCTGAATTCTACCAAGTATTTCCCCTCCTTTGAGTATTGAACCAGTCTTAACATTCAGTTCAGGTATAAAATGCCACTTTCTATTAACATCTAATGGGCTAGTTTTTTCCCCCCTCCCAATAAACGATCCTTCTAGCAGATTTAATGGCCGTTGAATTCCATCATAAACAGTAGACATAATTCCTGGTCCTAATCTAACTGTTAAAGGTCGGTTAAGGTTATAAACTGGCTCTTTTATTCCTAATCCTGATGTTTCTTCGTAAACTTGAATAACAGATGTTTCTCCACGTAATTGAATAATCTCACCAAGTAATTTTTCCTCACCAATCTCAACTAAATAATTTTTTTTCGGATTTTCTAATCCGTAAACAAATACAACTGGCCCTGCTATCCTTTTAATTATTCCCGGCAATTTTTAGACCATCCATAAATTATCTTTTTTGTTTCAATCAATTTACCTTATTCTTTTTCGACTTTAACTATAATTCCTGCCGTACGTAAAGTTATTTCTCTAATGTGTTCCTCAGCACTAGTACCACCTTCTTTAACTGACTGCATAGATAGTATAAGTGGTTTCTGACGTTTTTTTATTGCTTCTAGGAATCTTGGATTTAAAGATTTATATAAATCTTCATCTATTCCAACAATCCCAATATTCTCGTCCTTTAAAGCTGTTTGAAGAATGTTAAAAGCATCTATTCCATTATCAGCCTCAAAAACGTTTGCACCTGCAAGACGATATCCAATACCTAAAATTGGATGTGTTATTATCAGAATTGAATTATTCAAGGAACAACCTCTTCTCGATTTCATTTTGAGTAAAATTCTCGAGACCATGAGTGAGGATTCTCAAGTTACGAGCTTCTACTGTCATTTGCCATATATAGCCTAATCCTAAATTGAAAGCATGTCTTTTAAACCTTTTTCGAGTTTGTGAGGCCAAAAATATTTTCTCAATTTCCTCCACAAATATTTGAAGAGTTCCTACCATTCCTGCTTCCTGAATCATCTTTTGAATAACATCTCTATATGAAGTTCTTAGCAGAATGGTTTGTAATGTTTTTATGTCTCGTTTTCTGACTGCTAATTCAATTTCTTCAGGAAGAATTCGTGCTTTTCCAGGGAAAATAAGTAAAGAAAAATCTAATTTATCAAGAGCTGTGCCTCTAGATATTCTTCCAATAAAATTTATTATTGTTTTTGTATTTTCAAATTCTCTCTCTTCATTCAATGTTTTTTTCATTATATTCGCTATTTTCCGATTTTTAATATTTTTAATTCCCTTTTTTATTTGATTATAATAAAATTGATTAAAAATACCATCTACAGTATCAAGATCAGTAGGTAAAACATTTGCTTCAATTAGCTGTCTGACAACCTGAGCTAATGGATTCAATATTGATTCTAAATAATTTAAAGCTTCATTTAAGTCGGAGCACTTAGCAAGATGTAAAAGTTCACTTTGATTTAGATCACCAATGGGAATAAAGTATGGCTGAAAATCCGCAGTTCTAAGGATACTTCGGATAGCCAGTTGAATATTTGCCAATTCCCATTTGAAACTTAATAATTTAAACGCTTTCTGATAAACCCCTCCAGATAAATGTATTACCTTTTTCATGCGTTCTGAAAGCACGATATTAATGGTACTATCAACAGCTGTAAGAGGGTCTTCAAGGAGTAACCGATTTTCCAAAATTGTTTTATAAATGGGAAAATTTCTGAGATCTGCTATAAAAGAAGATAAATCGTAGGAAGTCAATAATCTTAAATAATCATCCTTTGTAAGTAATCGACTTCTCATTCCGTAGAATCGCGCAGCAATATATCCTTGGGTTGTTGTAGCAGACAATAGAGCGCCTCCTAGTTATCTCATTTTTTGAATTATTTTTTAGTCCGTAATTGTCCCATAACTTTCTGAAATTGCCATGGAGACTCATCTAAATCATTCCATAAATCTTGAGAAGCTTTGATAATTAAATCTTCTTTTTTCTTAATGAATCGAGATTCTAAGGTATTTTCAATAGTTATTGGTGAATCTAGCCGTTTAACAAGAACACCCACGCGGTCTAGATCTGCAATAACATGTTGGTTTGTCCCTGAAATGGTTTTGAATTTATCAGGATCACAATTCTGTGTTATATGTACCTCATATGTGTTTCCAGAGTCCTGTTTTATTTCTTGAAACATTTTATTCAATAAATTATAAGATTCTGTTCCTATTGCAAGTGTTTTGAATTTATCTTTTAATTTCAGGATTATCTGATCCATTAAGCGTCCTTTCTCATTATTGGAACGTCTTAACCAATCTTCTTGTTTTTTAGAGATTGTCCTTTGGAATGAATCCATCAAGACTGGAGAGTTTTTAAAAGAATCAAATTCTGCTTCTATTTGGTTAATTTTTAGTAAGGTTTGGTTTTGAATTTCTAAAATACTTGGATCAACCGTACTTTCAATTTCAAGCATTTTAGAATTTGATTTCTCTTTCAAAGCTTCCAAAAATTCATCTATTTCTTGGTTCATAAATTCAGGCACCGATTCCAAGTAGAATCATGATAGAGATAACAAAGCTAAGAACAAGTATAGTTTCAGGGATCGCTATTAATATGATTGCGGAGCCCATCTGATCGGGCCTTTCAGCTAACATTCCTGTAGCACCACTGCCAATAAAGGCCTGCGCTAGTCCAGTACCAATTGCACCTAAGCCTAAAGCTATGGCTGCACCAATAGCTCTCGCCACTATAACGTTATCTGTAACTGTAGCTTGTAGTATTTCTAAGATCATTTTTTTTTCTCCTTTGTTTGAGTTTTCTTTCTGTTATTTTGGTGTTTCAATTATTGATTTGTTCCATAAGGTCTGTAAGTATCTCCACCTTCCAAAACAAACTGAGTGAAAAATTCGAAAACATTTAACCTCATTGAATGTATGGAGGGCGAAAGAATTAAAATTACGAGATTGATCATATGAAGTCCCAACCCTAAAAATAATCCAAGGGGAAATAACTGAGTAGTGAGTTCATTAGCTACTTTCCCCATCCAAGCCCCAACTAGTCCAATCGCCATTAAACGAGCAAATGAAAGGATGTTCGAAAATTTTTCAATTACATGAATAAGTCCAGCAATACCATCTAGTTTGATCAATATAATAATTGAGACGATTATGATGAGTAAATCGATAATGACAGCTATAGCAAATAAATCATTTGATATAATTAAAATTAACAAAAGTAATGGTATAGATCCCCATATGAGAATCAATAGAAGGTTACTATACACATGTGACATATGTTTCAGCTTAAAATTATTGTAGGCTCCAAGGAATAGTCCACCTATTATAATAATTAAACCAATAAATATTGAAAGGATTAGCAAATCTTGAGTATCTTGATATCTGTTTAATAATGGGTGAATGTTGAGGTGTAGGTCATGAGCCAGTATTTCTCCCAAATCTCCAAATATCTCAAAGTATACTAATCCAAAAAACATTGCAGACATGCAACTTATCATAAATATTTCACTAATATTCTGTAAACCTTGCTGTTGATTTTTTTTAAACCTTCTACGAAGAATAGTTGCAATAACAAATATTATTGCGGCATAACCAATGTCTCCTACCATAAATCCCCAAAAGAATGTAAAGAATATGAATACAAAAGGTGTTGGATCAATCGATCCATATTTTGGTAATTGAATTAAGTTTGTTATAGTTTCAAATGGTTTTACAATTCGAGGATTCTTCCTTAAAACTGGAGCATTTTTTTCTGCTTTTCTTCTTTTAATTAGAATTCTTTTATCAAAAATTTTCTTTAACTCTGATTCGAGAACTTTATATTTCGATTTAGGTACATATCCTTCTATTTCAAATGTATTTTCAGTTCTACCCATCTTTTCAACCAATTGAAAAGCTGAGATTCTTTCAACTGCTTCCTTATGAATACTGATAAATTCATTAAATTCTGGAGTCTGAATTATTATTTCCTTTTTTTTCTCTAATGATTCCAAGATTGTTTCATATTTGGATATCAATGATTCAATATGAGAACTAAAATCTTTTAGTTTTATCTTTCCCAGCTCTGGTGAGAGAGTAAAAGTGCTTAATTTCTCGCTGGATAGATATTTCTGAATTTCATTTCTAAAATCTTTATTGTAAAGTAATAGAACTGCAAAATAATTTTCATCCACCCGTCTTGATATTACTTCATACAAACCTTTTGCTTTTTTAGCAATTTCTTTCTCAAATTCGTCTAATCGAAGATCAGATTTTCTATTAAACATTATTATATTTGAATCTAGATTGGGATTTTTATCGATTTCTTGAATTAACTGTTGAGAGTGTGTGAGGATTGGTTTGTATCTATTAAGATGCTCAATTTTTAAATTCAAATCAGCTTTTTCCGTTTCAATATCCTTAATTTCAGGTTCAATAGAAGAGAGAAGAGTCTGTAAATCTCTTATTATCTCCTCTGTTGTTCTTTTCACTCTTATTTCTTGTGCTTCTGAAAATGAATCCATGTTTATAAAAGAAAGAATTGCTGAAACTCGTGTTTCTAAATTTTCAAGAGTCATTTTTAATGTACGAAGATTTTGATCTTCATATGTTTCTTCTCTCCCAAGGGGGGTTGATTCAATTACGTGAAAAACCTTTAATGTTTTAAGTATGTTAATTAGTTCAAAAATATCTTCTTTAATCCCAATTATTTTAGTTATAAACATTGTTTCAATCAAGTATACTACCATCCTCACTTGAATTTAGGGTAAAATAGATTTTAGAATTTTTTCAATAACTTCTTCTTCTCTTTGTTTGTATTTTTCATTAATCTCTTGAAAAATTATTTCTTCTTCCTTTTCGATGGAGTTAACAAGTTTTTTGAAATCATTTTCGAGCTGGGTTCGATAATTCTCCTTTTTTGCTTCAATCTCTTTTAATTTCATTTGATAATCTTTATCAGCGTTTTTTTGTGCCTTTTCAATTTTCTTGTATACTTGACTTCGTACATCAAGAACTTTAGTTTTAAAGATCATTTCTTCAGATTCTATTTGTTCTTTTAGATGATTTTTGGGATAATTCTCAACCATGATTTCATTCCTGTCCTTGATTAGTTATTGATCTTTAATACTTTGTAAAAATTTCCTTGCACAAATTATTTCTATGAGAAAATAGTGTTGTATTACCCTATGTTCATCAGTATCGATTTTTCTTTCAGAATGAGTTGGAAAACTCTGAAAGTCGGTTCTCTTGGAAGTGCAAGTATTTTTATCACCTAAAGGTCCATCAAAAGCATTTTTAAATTTTCTTTTTAAAGTTAAAGTTATGCTTCGAATAACTTATAATTTAATTGAGGAGCTATTATATAGATATCAATATTCTAGAGAAAATTTTATTATTTCAATTTAAGTAGAGTCATTTTTTCCTTCTTTTCTCCTTCCCAAGAATGATTAGAAATTAGGTCAACAATTCTTTGAATAGTCTATTTACAATTTCTAGATTTGGGAATTTTTTAAGGTTTTAATTGCCTTATTTAGATTCGTCTGGATATTTAAGAATTTATTGGTTTCTGATTATATTAAAAATTATATATATCTTTGTAGGACTTTTTTTAGAACTAGAAGACAGGATTTGTAAAGATTTATTAATCATTTCATATTTAGATTATCTGAATGGATGAAAAAAATAAGAATCTAATTATATTTGCCTATTAAAAAACTTTTAGATATAAATAAAGGACTAAAGGTTAAAATGAGAATTCTTTTAGGAATTTGTGGTCAGATGGGAAGTGGAAAATCTCTTGTTGCTGAATATTTAGAAGAAAAATATAACTTTAAGCGATTTCGGTTATCTAGTAAAATGAGGGAAATTGCAATTGATTTAGGGCTTGAACCCTCTCGTGATTTTTTACAGGGTATTGGCAAATTTATGCGGGATTTTGATGATGATGTTTGGGTTAAATATCTTATTAAAATGATCATAAATGAAAAAGGGAATATTGTCGTTGATGATATTCGAAGAATCAATGAGGTTAAATTTTTAAAACCCCAAGGATTTGTTATAA
The DNA here is from genome assembly GCA_016839515.1 of Candidatus Hodarchaeum mangrovi. Lineage (GTDB taxonomy): Archaea > Asgardarchaeota > Heimdallarchaeia > Hodarchaeales > Hodarchaeaceae > Hodarchaeum > Hodarchaeum mangrovi. The sequence goes on along the minus strand of JAEOUE010000266.1, from coordinate 8,568 downwards.
TACGAATTGAGTCTACAGATAAAGAAAGAAAAGCTCGAATAGAAAAACGGACAGGCATGATGATTCCTGAGAATGAATGGTTTCGGTGGCAAAATCATTTAACCGAAATCCAGGTGAAAGATATTCCTGTTGACAATATTATTGTCAATAATGGCACTATTAAGCATTTGAAAAAAGAAGTCGATCATTTAATGGATGAATTGTTGATAAAAAATAACAGATAGATTATTTCAATTTATTCATCATAGTTTTTTAGCAAATCTAAAGATCCTTTCATTTTACTTTCGACAGTTTTCTTTTTTCTTGTCTGTAATGCATTCTTTAATTCATCAACACTGATTTGATCTGATGAAGGACTTTCTTCAGAATCATATGTTCCTGATAAAATAGTAGCTTGTCCTCCTGGTGGTATACCACCTGAATATTGCTTTCGACGGATCTCACGAAGATAAATTTCTAAGGAATCTACAAATTGTCTTGCAGTTTTTAATAATAAGTCATCAATGCTTCCGGGGTAATTTGTTCCATAATCCACTCCCCGTCTGATTTCTGCTATTTGAGGAGCTAATTCGTCAGGTGATCGTCGATTGACAATTAAATCAATCAATTTTTTCATTTCTTGCCCCATCCAAGCAGTGTAATCTGTCGATGCCATTTTCATGAACCATTTATTTTTTAGATCTCAGTTTGGTATTAATTTTTTTTAAGCTTCAAATTATTTTAATCCTTGCATTTAGAGTTTAACAGGTGGTCTATTTTGATCCTCGTTCTCCGGTATGTTTTTGTGTAAAATCCAACATATCATCAATTAATGATTCAGAATAATCTGCGTCAACTTTGGTATAATCACTTTTTTCAGTCAAAAAAGTTTCAGCAATCACTTGACGTTTTGAAGTTAGCAAATCCAACCAATTTTTCTTTCGTTCTTCAACTAATTTTGAACATGTCCTTTCTATTAAATCTAAAAATCTTCTAGCTATTGTTGAAGGATCATTTAATAATCTAAGTTTATCAATTACCTCATCTATTCGTTTTAAAGCATTTAGAAAGTTTGAATCCTCAAAATCCTCCTCGATTAATCCATAAAGCAATGTAAGGGAGGCAGAAATATTTCCAGTTTTTTCGGAATAAATAAAAGCATACTTCACTGCTAGTTCATTAATTTCAGCTTTTTTCTTGTAATTGACTCCAATTTTATAGAAAATTCCTGCTAACAATTCACCATATTGATCCCCTATACCACTACCTAAGGTATTTATTAAATTGATACCTTTTTTTACGATTTCAATATCGAGATTATGATGTTGAATTAGAGAAATAACTTCGTCTATTACTCTCATCTTAGTTTCTGGTCGTAAAATCTCTAGACTAGTGATATAATTCACCAGTGTATTAATTAACAGTGAATATTCTTTCAATTTGAAGAATTCCTGCCCTAATCTAATTGTGAAATACCCAAAAACTTCCTCATTTGCTTCCAAATCGAAAAATGCGTTAAAAAATAACTCAATTTGCTCGTTGAACTTCTCTTTTTCCTTTCCTATAAATGATTTTATGATTAGATTAATGAATGAATCGATTACAGCATTAATTTCTTTTTGAGGATATTCTATCCTAATTATGAGTTCTAGAAATAGCTTTAGTAGATCTTTAGCCTTGGAAGGTGCATTTTGGATAAAAAGAGGTAAGAGATCTCTTACTAGATATATTGTTTCATTAAATTTTGACTCTTCAATTCCTAAAGTAGCAATATCATATACTTGTGATAGTGCACCATCAAAATTTCCTCGTCCTATAAGTGCAGTAATTTTTTTTCTTTCTACTTCAATTATTTTATCAGTTTGGTTTAATTGTTGATATATTCGTTCTTGAAAATCAATAAATCCAATAGCTTCATCAAATTTCTTCTTATCAAATAGCTCTTTAATAAATTCTTCTGATAATAAGATTAAAGGACTTGCTGAAGAAGCTAGTGCTTCATCATACATTAATGTAAGGGGAATCAACGCTTTCTCAAGAAAAATCATTGTATAAGGAATATTATCAATTAAAAAGAATTTCCTTGCTTCTGACATCGCTATCGTTGAAGCTTCCTGAATCATTTCTAAATTATTATAGATTTCTAAGGCATAATCCATAAGAGTGAAATATGTATCATAATCAGCTGAGTTAAATTTTGAATCTGCAACTTCTAAACAGATATCTGCTAGGCTTAAGGTATTTGTTTGGGAAGAAGACTTCTCTTTTGCTTCAGTCAAAAAGTGTAACCCCTTCTCAATGAAATTATTTTTAAGTAAAGCGGAACCAAATTCTAGATATAAGGACATTTCATCTTCTATGGAACCAAATTGGGTAATACTTCTATGTATCTTTTCGAACTCTTGAAAAGCCATTATCTCATCATATTGAAGGGCTTGTATTGCACGTGTTAACATAAGATTTGAAGCTTCTTTAATTATATTCATTTTTTGTAGAGTGTCAATTAAGAAATCAAGAAATCTTCCTGAAAGCCGAATATCAGTTGCTTCAAAATGATCTTTTCTTTCTGTTGCATAATCTAATAATATCCCCACTTTTTCAATTAAATTATAATTAATAAATCGTTTACATGCTTGTTTTAAGAACATAAATCCTTCATCATAAAAGCTATGCTCAATCAAACGTATAGCATGTTCAAATTCTGCGTCTCCTAGTCCCTCGATAATATTTAGGTGATTATACAGCTGAGTAATATTTTGGAAGAGTTCATTAATAAGAGCAATTTCGATTTTAACTTCCAAAGCTTGATTTATTTGTTCTTCCAAATTTTTAATAGTTTGTAGAATTTGTTCTTGTGGTGCATTTGAATCTATTAGAAGTTGAATTTCCTTCGAATGGAGTTTAAGAGCTAAATTTACATTCTTTTTTTCGAATAATTTAGAGGAAACTGTTTGCAATCTAGCCATTGCTCTACTTATTTTTTTTGCTTTGACTAAAAAGTCAAAATCTATGTTATGATATTCTAGTGCTTTATTAAAATCGTTCTCTTCTATTTTATTAAGAGCCAATCTTGCATATAATTCATCATATTTATCTTCATCTTGGATATGGAGATAATACCTACCTAATAGTTCAATGAATTGAGTTACAAAAAGCTCTGACCCAGTTTTCTCAATTATGTTAAATAGTTCAAGGATATTCTGATTGAAACCCTTTATTACCTCTAAATCAAGTTGTTGGAATAATAAAAATGCTTCTTCTAAAATGGAGAGTTGTTTTTCATAATCTCTCCATTGTGCATAACTTTTTGCTCCTTTAATTAATAACCAAGCTGCAGATTCGTATTCACCTATTTCTTTATATGAATTTAATAATAATGTTCTTAGATTCTCTAGAGGGAATATTTTCATTGATAAAGCTAGGTTTTCAATACGCGCCTCTAATTCTTCTCCGATTTTTAATACTCCCGATTTCAGATTATTTTCAATTAAATAACTCATTGCCTTCTCAATATAAGGTAAATCATCACTAATTTTCTTTTTTTCGACGAGATCTTTACCAAATTGACATATATAAAAAGCAATCTCTTCGATTATCTGGCTTTTATTTAATCTTTTAGCTAATCCGTTAATTTTGTCAAAATAAAGTAAAAAAAGAAGAGATTCTAATCGATTGAAGTCGTCTTGCTTTGTAGATAATAGAGACTCTTCTGCAGCTTGTTTTCCGTTAGAAAAAAGATAATCTAAGACCTCTACTGGCAATTTTTGAGCAATCTCAGCAGGACCAGTTTGGGAATTTGTTATCGCTTCATCAAGATAATTAAAAGCTGTTTCAAGCTGTGAATTTTTAACATATATTCTTCCAATATCGAATAAAATCTTGGAGAATTCTGGTAAAGAGTATATATAGGCTTCTCGTGCCTTGGAGATCATTAGATCTGAAATTTTACGTTGTTCAATATCTGAGAAATGATCTGATAAAATTTCTAAAGCCTTGTCTGAATAAACTTTCTTTTCTAAATTAATCACTTGTTTTTGATGAATTTCATCTTTGAAAATATTTCTTGCTTGATCAAAAAGTATAAAACCTCTTTCTATTCGATTTTTCTTAATATTAATTTCTGCCTCTGCTAAATACGATTTAAAAATTTCCTCTATATTATTTATTTGACTAAAAATAATCCTACTTTTCTCAAAACTTTCTTCTATAGCAGTTTCAGATACCGAAGATTGAGCTAAACCAATACCTACTTCAACAAATAATTTTCCTGCCTTAAGAAATTCGATATCTCTTTGGGCTTCTCCTGATACAATTTCTTTGCATTCTCCAAGAAAATATCTTGTCATAGCTCCATTTTTCGTTGTATAGCTATTAGTGTCTTCCAAAATTCTGATATAATTTTCAATTAAAGGGATAGCTGAGGCAGTATATCGAAATAATTCCTTCCTTGTCTTATTACGTCCTTTTCGAGCAAAAGAAATAATTTTGCGATATAATGTGATAACTAATTCATCTTTTTTTACTTTATGTGTAGCTATTTCAATAGCCTCTTCTAGGTATTTAAGACCCTCTATAAAATTTTTTTCACTTATCATATGATCTGCAAGGTTCTGATAAGCAGTAATGGCTTCTTCCCACTTTTTTTTAGAAACTAGCTTATTTACCTCTTTAATCATATCCTCTATATTCATTAATAATCCTCATCTAGGCTTTAAATCTCTTAAACCTTTAAGGTTTCTTTATTTCTTAATTGTTGGATCATGTTCAAAAATAAGCTTAATGTACCATTCAGTCAAATCGTGGAGAACTTGGTTATCCCATTTTTCTAATTTGTTCCCCTTACTTTTTCTATGTCCATGATGATCATTCGCATCGGTAATAAAGCCTTGGGGAATAAAAGCGTTCATAACATTTATATAGAGTGACATATGTTCAAAAAATCTCTGATTAAGTCACAATATTAATCTAAGTTTATTATCCTGATTCCGGCTCAGGTAATGAATTTCTACTCCATCATAAGAAGTAGAAAACCTTTTTTATGTTTCATTGTAAGTGAAATTCTTCATTATGAATATTATTGCAGCAATAATTGTACTAGTGCTACCCTATGGTATGAATTTTGTTCCTTTCTGGATACGAAAGATTATACAAGGTTATTGAATACTCTCCCTATAATTATTATGCTATACTTTAAAAATCAAATTTATCCTAATTAATCTCCCTCAGAACATAAAAACAAGTATATAGGGAATTCAATTATTTATAATCTGAAAAAATAAAAAATTTGGTATTAGAATAAATAAACAATTATGTAAATTATCTTGAGGGAAATAATATGAGAATCGCGATATTCGCTAGCGAAATGGAACCATATATAAAGACTGGAGGATTAGCTGATGTGATGGGTACTCTTCCATATGCGTTATTAGAAGTTTATCCAGATATTTATGTTGATATGTATATCCCTTACTATGGCCCAATTAAAAACCAAGACCTAAAATTCGAACATGAAACGACTAGTTTTTCTTTAAAAATAGGGTCAAAAAGATTTAATGGTCAAGTTTTTATCCAGAAATTTACAAATTTCAATCTTCAAGTTCATTTTATAAATAATTACCGCTTTTTTTCCTCACGATCGCAATTATATACAAAAGATGGTAAAGATTATAGAGATAATTTGCAACGTTTCATCTTTTTTTGTCGTGGTTCTTTAGAGTATATTAAAAATAAATATTCTGGTGGTAATCCCTACCAAATATTTCATTTACATGATTGGCAATCAGCATTAATTAGTCTTTTTATCAAGTTAGATGATTTTTTTAGTGAAAGTATGGTTAAATCCGTTTTTACTATTCATAATCTGAATTATCAAGGTAAGTTTCCTGCTTCACAATTTCCTCTCCTTGGGATTGGAAAAAAATTCTTTACTCCCAAATATTTAGAATTTTGGGGGAAAATTAATTTAATGAAAGCAGGATTGATATTTTCTGATAAATTGACCACTGTCAGTCCCACTTATGCTAACGAAATTCAAACCAAAACCTATGGAGCAGGATTGGAAGGAATAATAAAAGAGAGAAAGAACGACCTTGTTGGTATTTTAAATGGAGTGAATTATTCTTTATGGAATCCAGAAAAAGATAAATTAATTCCCAAAACATATTCTAGTCAAAATTTATCTGGAAAAGCAGAATGTAAACTGACTCTGCAAAAGATGTTTAATTTACCAGAGGATCCTAATATACCATTGCTTGGTGTTGTTACACGATTAACATGGCAAAAAGGAACTGATTTACTATTATCTACAATAAGAAAATTACTTTCAAAGAATATACAATTTATTTTGGTTGGGATGGGAGATCCGAGAGAGGAATTATTATATAAAAATCTTCAAAAGGAATATTCGAATAAGGTTGGGATTACTATTGCATTTAATAACGAATTAGCTCATTTGGTGGAGGCAGGTGCCGATATATTTCTTATGCCCTCTCGTTATGAGCCATGTGGATTAAATGACAAATATAGCTTGAAATATGGTACTATACCTATCGTTTTTAATACTGGAGGATTAGCGGATAGTGTTACTGATTATATATTGGATAAAGAGAATGGAACAGGGTTTATATTCTACCAATATACTCAAAAAGACTTTTTAGAGACAATTGAAAAAGCATTACATCTCTTTGAATCGAAAGATACATGGCTTAAAATAATGAAAAGAGGAATGTCAAAAAACTTTTCTTGGAAAAACGCTGCAAAAGCTTATTTAGAATTATTCAACAGTATTATTGAACCATAAGACAATGTTAGGTGATACAATTTACAGTATTAGATCTCCTTAAAGGAACAAATGATCGACTTCCTGAAGAACAGGTTCTTAGAGAACAGATTATGGATCATATCAAGTCGATTTTTCAGATCTATGGATTTCAACCCGCAACTACACCAATACTTGAACTCTGGGAGGTTCTAGCCAGTAAATATGCTGGAGGTGCTGAAATCCTAAAAGAAACATATAAATTAACAGATCAAGGAAAAAGAGAATTAGGCCTTCGTTATGATCTTTCTGTTCCTCTTGCACGTCTTATAGGGATGAATCCTAATCTAGGTAAACCATTCAAACGGTATGAAATCGGAGTCTGTTTTCGTGATGGACCAATTAAAAAAGGCCGATATCGTGAATTTATTCAATGTGATGCAGATATAATCGGAGTTGCTTCCATGCTTGCTGATGCAGAGTGTTTAGCACTAGCTCATCATATTTTTACAAGTTTAGGCTTAGATATTTACCTTGAGGTAAATAATCGAAAATTATTATCAGGTATATTGCTTCAGGCAGGCATTTCTCAAGAACTGCTAAATACAACTATCCTCTCAATCGATAAACTAAAAAAAATCGGTTTTGAAGGAGTAAGAAACGAATTAGAAGAAAAAGGTATCAACTCAGACTTGACAGACACAATTTTTAGTTATTTTCAATATGAAGGTCCTTATCTCGAAATTTTAGCACATCTTGAGCCTCGCATTACAAATGAGATAGGAAAATCTGGATTATCTGAATTACGGGATTTATATCATTTTTTGGAACTATTTGGAGTGACTGAAGATATTAAACTTCACTATAGTTTAGCCCGAGGTCTGGAAATTTATACCGGAACTGTTTTTGAGGCTTTTTTGAAAGATGAGAGTTTTAATTCATCACTTTGCGGAGGAGGACGTTATGATGATATAATAGGCAATTTCCTTGCATCAGAAGAAGTTTTTCCCGCTGTGGGAATTTCGTTCGGCCTAGAGACGATCTTTGATGTGTTAGAGACAATTTCATCTCGGAAACCATCTTTAACTGAAGTTTATGTTATTCCGATTAAAACACTAAATGAAGCAATAAAGTTAACTACAAATTTACGTAAAAATGGCATAAAGACTGAAATTGATTTAATGAATAAGAAAATATCGAAAAATATGGAATATGCTGATCGACAGAAAATTCCTTTTGTAATTATAATAGGTAAAAAAGATTTAGCAAAAAAAATGGTAACCATTAGGTCAATGGTTGATGGAAACGAAGAGAAAGTGACTATAAACTCAGTTATTACTTATATTAATGAAAAACTTTCCAAAGAAAGTAAAACATTCTAAAATAAATTTTTCCAAATGTAGAGACATAACAGGAAGTATTTATTGAGCAAGAATTTATTGAAATTAATCTTTTAATCGCTCTAATTTATTAAACTATTTAATATTTCATAAAGATAATACAATTTGATTTTGAATAACTAACATTTCAGAAAGGATCAAATCAATCGTTTTGGGAATATCCTCAACAAGTCCCAAAGGAACACATCGTTTTACATTCACTCCTGCTAATAAAATCTCATTTAATCCACGCATAATCATATCAGGGGAGTACCAAGGTCTTTTAGATGCCCACCATTGTTGACAAGAGTGTATCCCACGATCTAAAAAGGTCCTAGCATTTTCAAATAGCTGAATTTGTTCCTTATTCATACTTTGAGTATATTTCTGAACGAGATGAACAAGTGTAAGGGCCAACATTATGAATTGATGCTGTTTTTGATGTAAATTATT
>JAEOUE010000265.1 GCA_016839515.1 Candidatus Hodarchaeum mangrovi | reverse complement strand
GATATTTTCTAGATAAATGTTTCACATAGGAGAATGATGATGAGGTCGTGGGAATCTACTCTTAAAGCATCTACCAAAGGTGCAGCAATGATAGCAGTCACACTGCTAATTTTTCAAACCATTTTAACATGGAAAATCGGAAATATCGACTTCACAATCGTAAGAACAATTCTACACTATTTTCTGGTTACTCTATTTAGCATGAATTTAGTTATTACATTTTTTCATCTTCGTTTTATAAATAAGATGGAAAGAAACCGAAATTCATCATTTGGGGGATTAATTGGACTATTCGGTTTATTTATCGCAATTATACCTGGAATCCTTGATCTTTTACCTGAATTGAATATTCATCCAATTTATATGATCTCTGATTATCTTTTTGGATGTGGACTAGTTCTTTGCATATTCGGATTTTTAATAGAGCTAACACGTATTGATGAACCACTTATTTATTGGTTTAAAATACATTTTGCGTTAATAGTCCGTATAATAATATTTGTATTCAGTCTTATTCCAATCTTTATTGCAATTTCGCTTAATTTATTAACAAATTCTATCTTCCTAGCGATTATACTCTTTTTAGTAGGATATATCTCTGGTTCAGCAGTTTGGATTGGACATCGCTATTTTAAAGGTATAACTTCAACAGAAAGTATTCTATTATTGTTGTGGAGCATTATTTTGATAATTCAATATCCTTTTGAATTTGAATCTATAGAAAGCTGGCTTCCTCCTATATTACTACTTTCAGTATTTTGTTATCTTGTTTTAATCTGGAGAAAGGAAATTTATTTAGCTATTGTGAGTATCATTAGAGGTATACACAGATTAGTTGAGTCAATTGTTAAATCTATAGTTTTTAAAATCCAAAATGTTCTCTTACTTCTCAATATTCATAAATTCTTGATTTTTCGATACATTATTTTTGCTATTGGCGTCTTGATGATTGTAATAGACTCAATCTATTGGTATCAGATAATAGATAATTTGAATACATTTCTGTTTCTAACTGGATACACTATTGCAATAGTAGCTTGGTACAACCACTCAAATGTAAAAAGATATGGTACAGTACTCAGTTCAATACTCATTATCTTAGGATTAATTGGTCTCTCTCCTTTTACAATTGCTTTTAGTAATCCTTCTTTTGAGTTTTCTGTAGTTTATCTGGTTGTTGGCTTCAGTGTCAACTTATATCTATGGAAATTAGAACTCAAAAATGCACTTATAGGTATTTTCTCGGCCATAGGAATAATAATTAAATCTGCACTAGAATCTATTTATATCTCATTAATCCTTTTTATCAATAAACTAGTTAAGATACTTAAACAGGTTTTTAATTTTATTGAATATAATTATCAGGAAATTATAAGGTATACAATTTCTACTATAGGTCTAATTTTGTTCTTGGTGGGCATTCTAACCATAAAAGAACCGCTTAATATTTCATTTCCTGTAATAATATCACTAAGCGGTTTTTTCTTAGCAATATTTGCATGGTATCATCATAAGCATATGAAACTAGTTGGAACAATATTAGCAACCATTCTTGGGGTCATAAGCTTTATATCATACTTAAAATATTCTCTAATAAATCCTAATCCCTTAGATTCTTCAAGGATGATCTCTGGTACTTTTTTAGTTATAGCATTACTAGTAAATATAAATTTGTGGCACAAAGAATTAATAAAAATCCTTTACCTCCTTAAAAATATCATCATTGAGTTTATAAAAGAAGCTGCTAAATTAATTTCTCATATAATCTCATTAACAGTTAATAAATTGTATATATTTATTCTATATCTCGTAGATCACTGGTGGGATATCATTCGTGGACTCCTTACATTCTCAAGTATTATTATTTTTTTATATGCCCCATTAGTTTATCTAGAGCTGTTTTCTGGAAATTATTATCCATTTTTAGAATTTTTGCGTATTTTGGGAGTAATTCCATTGGTAATTGCCTGGTATACCCAAATACACGACTTTTTGATTGCATTTGGACATAGATTGAAAATTACCTATCTTAGAACTCTCGAGCTTTTCAATCAAATAATAAAATCACTGACAGCTTATTTTAAACATCTAATACAATATATACTAGATCACCAAAGAAATATTGCCCGAGGAGGATTAACATTCATTGGAGTGTTCTTATTCTTCACTGGGACATTTTTGATTCGATTATTGAGTCGCATTGAACTTGGAAATACGTTTGATGTGGTTTTTAGGTTTATAGGGATTATTCTATTGTATATAACTTGGAATCATCAAATTAATGCGTTAATAGGTAATATAATTAGAGAAATAATCAATAGTATAGCAGAAATTATTAAAACAATTTCAAATGCAATAAACTCATTTATCCAATATCTCATTGATCACCGTTGGGGGATTCTCCGCGGATTCCTTACATTTACTGGATGTTTTGCTTTACTCTTAGGACCAGAAGTTGTCAATTTTAGTTTAAGTATACAACTTCCAGCTCCCCTTGAGATTACTATTCGGATTGGAGGACTACTTGTTTTAATAATTGCTTGGTTTACTCAAATTATTGACCTAATAAAACAAATAATAGTAGCTCTCAATAAACTCCTTCAAAATTTATTAGAATTGGTTGAAAAAACAATAAATCAATTGATTAAATACCTAAAACAGTCACTAAATTCGGTTTTTCTAATTTTGATAGCAATAATTTCATTTTTGGCAATAGGATATGGATTTATTTTACTCACTTCCGCCTTTTTAGGGGACTGGTCTAGGTTTTTACTTAACATTGATATTGTAGGAGATGTTCTGAGTTCTATTGCAATGTGGTTTCAACCAGAGGCGAATTCACCCCAAAATGTTGAATCCCTACTAGGATTCTTGAAAGATGCAGAGCCATTAATACTAATTATTCTTGGAATTATTCTAATTGGTTCATTTGGGATATTAATGCTAATGCTATACAATCCAAAACACCGAGAACCATTAAAGCTAACTAGTTTACGATCACGTATGACAAAAACAATCCCATCAGAAACTAATTATGCAGAAAAAAACAAAGGTGAGACTTATGAATGACAAAGAATGGTTAGGATTTGATAAAAAACAAGCTGAAGAAGATTATAAGGCTCACACAGAAATAGTGACAAGTAAAACAAAGAAACAAGAAGCTCTTATCACTCAAGTCAGGAAGGAAATTTCAGAATTTTATCATGCCAAGGCATTTTCCCGGGCTACTCAAATAGGAATTGTTATCTTCTTTTTCTCCTTAGCTCTTGGTGTAATTTTTGGGTACGGTGGGAAGACATCAGAGGAACAGACACAGCGCCTGATTCAAATCATTATTTTCCCATTTTATTTTTTAATATTAGCATTTGTGATCGATGTACTACGATGGCGAGAGTTCTCCGAATGGGGAGCTCTAGGTGTCCTGATAACTGATATGGGTATTATCTTCTTTTTCCTCCCTGGAGTATTCTTTGCTTTTCCCATTTTCACTCAAATATTATCTCATATCTTTAGATTACCCTCAAGCTTTGAAGATTATATCATAATGATTCCTCTTGGCTTATTGTTAATAATTTTGGGTGTCTCACTTCACAGAACGGATTGGGATGATAAAATAGTTAATTTAGCAACCATGAGTATCCTCTATATTCGTAATTACCAATATAGAGCAGCAATTGGGGCATTATTACAATTAATCAAGAATACTCTTCAAGGATTATTTGAGAGCTTAATTACTGGGTTGCGTCATCTACCAATACGTATCTTCCATTTTGTTAAAATAGCTAGTAGGGCTATTCAAAGGTTTATTGAGGCTAGCTTAGTCTTTATTGGAAATAATCTTAATAAAATTATGAAAGGAACGTGGAATAATCTCCATTGGATAGGTATAATTGCTATTTTCTTCTATATAGGAAGTTCGAGCTCTAGACTAGAGGGATATTTCTCTTTAGACCTTTTATTAATCATGGTGTTCTTTCTAGGTCTTGGTTTAATCTTCTCCAATCAAGAACGAGCCACAACTATATTAAGGAAAGCGAGAACTAAAGTGGTTAGAAGAGTCATTAGTACATATTCTATGCTAAGCGGTAGCCCACTAGAACTAGATAACTCCATATTCTGTTCGCGATGTCTCAGGGGGATTCAAACATCAGAATTTGAATCTTTGATACTTATGAAAGGAAATATGGATCCCGCTTGTCCATTCTGTGGCTATCAAAGTTGGACTGTTATGGAGTAAAAAAGACAGCTGAAAATTATCCTTCTAGGACAATTCTAGGACATTTTCTTATGGGAACGGAATTGATACTTATATATACAGCAGTATTTGGATCATTTAATAATTAATTCTCATTAATTGTAGAAAATAATAATTATGCTATTCTTAAATTAGTAATTATCTTTCTAATACTGTTCCTAACTATATTTGGCCTAGATACTTCTATTAATCTTATTAAATCTTTATTATTAATACTTGAATTCCTAGGAATCTTGATGGTGACATAAATATTTTATTTGGTTCTTGAATATCTATCTCGGAAAATGTTCAATGTACAGGAAAAATGTAGTGGCATCCAAGACTACAGATCAGAAACTCAATCCTTAGAATAAATCCCCATTCGGGTTCATTAGATGATAATTGTTGACTATATCTCACTGATTAGCAATCTCTGAGGTTGGGTTTACCCAAGTTTCCTGAATTTTCTTCGCTTCAACTAACCAGCTGGCTATTTGGGCATGTTCAACACGCTCTTGTATTGAAGCTTTTCGTTGTATTAATTGATTCCATTTATCGAGCTCAGTTTGTACTGTTTCCTGTTCTACTTTGATTTGAACCAGTAGATTGATAAGATTCTTCTCACTAGCAATTTTTTTCGCATTACTTAGAAGATGGCTAGCCTCTTCAACGTCCCCTTGTACCAAAGCTAGTTTTGTTTGAAGTAACAGCGCCAATATTGTCAGTGAGGAAGATTGTTGGTTGTCAGCAATAGTATGAATCTGTGTTGAAAGCTGAGTCACTTTATCAAGCAGCTCATCTGCAGTTTCAGAGTATTTCATTTCTAGAATCAGTAGTTCACACAGATTTAACATTGACAAGATTGTGATATCATGGCTAAGGATTTCCTCTTTAATAATAGCTTGAAAATTCTGTTGCGCTTGAAATTTCTCTGCCATTCTTTTACTCATTTTTAAAACTATAGCTTCTGAAAACTGAACTCTTAATTTCACAAGATTATTCTTACTTGTTTGTTTAAGCTCTTGCATTTGTTTGAGATAATCTTTAGCTAAATCCAAAGAATCGAGATCCTGAGTTACTAATATAAGTTGAAGAAGAATATAAGAGACCCACATACCCAAATTTGCTCCTATAATCGTTTCTTTAACTATTTTTAAACTATTTTCCAAGTATTTAATTGCTTGGTCATATTTTCCTAAGATTTTATAGATTCGACCAAATTGAACAAAACAATTGGCAATTCCACCCTTTAGATCAAGTTTGGTGAAGATACGCTCACTTTCTTCAATGTTTTTTAATGCAGACTCAGGTTCACCACGTAAGATATGTGTCCATCCTATCCTAAGTAGGATCCATCCAATTCCTGGATCACTTTCGGAGTCTTGAAATATTGATAAGCTTCGTTGATAATAATCCAAACCAGGAACAAGCTCCCCTTTCCAAATAGAGTAAATATCACCAATGAACATAGATACAAAAGCTTGAGTAAGAACATCTCCAAGCTCTTCTGCAAACTGTAAACTTTGTAAAAAGTGATGTTCAGCAGAAGTCAAATCTCCTTTATAAGCACAAAGCCATCCAATATTGTTATGATTGATTATTAAGGCTCGTTTATCCTCAAGTTCTTCAGAAATCGCTAAAGCTCTCTCTAAGTAATTCAATGTCAAATCATAGTTTTCTTTAGCCCGATATACAAGAGATATATTATTATATAATCCTCCAATCCATTCTTTATTGTCTACTCCTTGATATAACGCAAGACTCCGCTCAAAGTAAGAAAGGGCTTCATCATAATTTTCAATATAATGATAATAACAACCCAAACGGTTAAGCGAGTGAGCATTCGCAATCGGATTTCCTAGTTTCTCACTGATTGCTAAACTTCGATTAAAAAGATCAAGAGCCAATTCTTTTTTTCCAGTTACATCTAAATGAATAAAACCTATTTTAGTTAATGTTTCTACTATATCATGCTGATAAGGGAGGGCTTGTCTTATGATTAAGCTCTTCTCAAACAAGTCTAATGATTCGTTGATGTTTCCTTTAATCTCGCTTATACCTGCCTGTAAAAATGCTAGGATTCCCTGACATTCTTGACGAATATCATTATTCTCAAATTCAACTTGCAAAAAGAGATTTTCTGCTTCCTTAAGGACTTCAGATACTTCGGGAATATTTCGAAGGGAATAATGAGCAGATCCCAAGCTTATTAGCGCTTTAAAGATTTGAAGATTACTCCCAGAATCACGACATTCCTCAAGAACTCTTTTTGCCTCTGTTAGAGCTCCTTTTAAATCCCCTTTACGTTGGAATATTTGACTTTTGAGAATTGTTCCATCCAATCTCTCCTCTCCTTGCAATTCCTCTATTGACTTTAATGCCTGAGGGTATTTTCCTTGATCAATAAGCTTCTTAATCTCTAGTAAATCCATGGTTGAAGTTCCATTCCTAAATCGGAGATTTGGTATCAAAAAAAATTACCATATGTAAAGCTTTTGGATAATAATTGAATTTTGAAAGATTTGTACAAATTTGGTAGAAGATTTTCTCAATTCTAACCTGATTTATGAAATGAAAGAACTACTTCTAGACCTCTGAAACAAAAAGAATGAATTTCCTGTATTTATTACTCGAATTTCTTGCATTCTTTAAACAAATTTTACAACCTAGTTATTTCATCAAATATTAATATTGAATTTCTAAAATGATACTGTTATGATTATGGTCTCGCTAAGTAAAAATACAACATCTGACCCATCCGATATAAAGAAGGAGTAGCTATGGAAATATTGAGATGAATGAATTGAATTAGAACAGATCTAAACACTAGAAGTCCTGAGTCATTATCCAGTCTTTAGAGAGAGAATTCAGCGTTTCCGTTTCCGAATGAAGAGCAGACTTATAATAAAACCAAGTATTACTATACCGAATTCAATCTTAGTAGGATTTGATGTAGGGATTGCTGTGGATGTTGTGGTTGATGACGTATGAATCGTCGTTATCGTGGTCGTTGTGGGGGTTGTAGTAGTTGTGGTATTTGTGGTCGTCTCGTCATTCACAGTAAGATTATCAAAAGAAATATCTCCGATATAGGAAGCAAACTCAAAAATCTCTGAAGTATTGATTTCATTATTACTGACTTGAAATAGATGTTCTGAATCAAGATAGACATGGAATTCTCCTTGAGTAGAATTGCGGGTGATGGTCATATTATGGGAACCAATAATAGGTGAAGAGAACATATAATCAGCAAGGGTTTCCCAAATATGTGTTGGATATCCTGGTTTCCAGATCTTTAATGTTATTGTATTAAAGGTTAAACCCCACATATCAGTTCCAGATGTGATATAAATGACATAGGATGATGGCTGGTTATTAGCCCAAGAGTACGCTTTCCCTGTCAAATTAAGGTCTCCTCCACCATAATTGTTCCCAATGAACATTATCCTACTCACACTCTCTTGAATCTGATCAAAAGATATGTGAAAATCAAAACTCCAGCTTCCATACGCGATTGTGCTATTGTGAATGGCAGAGGCTAACATTTCACTGGGTGTTGACATATGTAAAGCTCCATTAGCAATAATTGGGGGAAAATTATTTGGAGTGTTTATCCATGTTCCAGTATAGTTATAGTTGTGGAGAAACCAATCAAAAGGGGGATTCTCAAAGTCCTCATCCCACACAAGTAGAGCAGAGCTTTGACTTATGAAGGAAGCAAATAGTAAACCTATCAATAAACAAATAATTGATGCCTGTTTTTTAATATCCATAATTATTCATTCTCCTTGAATTTTTAGTGTTGTACTAAGTCCTTCTCAATTTTAAGTAATGAAAAAATAATAACCTCAACGGTTTCATCAGGAATTAACCCTTAGTTTATAACAATATGCTATTATAATATAATAGTATTTATAAATTTTACCATGAATATATGCAAAATAGAATTCAATATTTTCAATGATATTCAATAAAATTCTCCCTCAGATTCGAATATCTAAGCAATAATTGATGAGCCAAGAAGGTATCCTTAAATCACAATAATCTTACAAGGTGATGAGTGAGGATTTGTCTAATGATCAAAAAATTGGCTAAGAAGAGCAAAAAATACCGTTCAAATATTTAAGGATGATAGGCATTGGAGTTCAAAATTGTTTTGAAATTAAAGAAAATGTTAAATAATTTCACTAAACCCTGGTATATTGCTGGAGGTTGGGCCATTGACCTATATTTGGGAAAAAAAACTCGAGTGCATAAAGATATTGAAATTGCGATCTTTAGGCAAGATCAGAAGGAATTATACGAATATCTTAATGATTGGACCTTGTATAAAGTCATTCCAGGGCAATATAAGCAGGAAAAATGGTTAAGAAATGAATGGCTATCTCTACCCATCCATGAACTTCATACAACATCTCCTAGTAAAGAAAAATATAAGATTAATTTTGAAATACTATTAAATGAATCAGACCATTGTTATTGGTATTTCAGACGGAATCAACAGGTCAAGAGACATCTTTATAAAATTGGTAGAATTGGATATCAAAGTATTCCTTATCTTTCTCCAGAAATTGTCCTGTTATACAAAGCGAAAGCCCCTACCATTTATGATTTTCATGACTTTATTCAAACAATAGATCTTTTAGCAATTGAAGAGCGAACATGGCTAAATAAAGCAATAGGATATTGCTATCCATCACATCCTTGGTATTTCTCTTCCTGTTCTACAATACCACTCCAATAACTCCAAGAAAGTAATTTACATAATATACAGATTATTACTTACTCACAAGAATGTATTCCATCATTAGAAGTGTTGATTCAACTTATAAGAATTTGAAAGTACTAAACTGGAAGTAAAAGACAAGAACATATGTTTTATAATAAACCAAAATGGTAAATAAAATGCCAATAGATAAGGGATATGAAAAAGCAGCAAAATATTACGACCTGTTTGATGATAAACAAAATATAGAGTTTTTTGTTGATTTCGCAAAGCAGTACAATTCCATATTAGATATCGGAGCAGGAACTGGAAGGATAGCAATACCGATCGCTCAAACTGGTGTGAATGTAGTTTGTATAGAACCCTCAAAAGCAATGAGAGATATGTTTAAAGAGAAATTAGAAGATTTACCCCACCTTAAAGATAAAATTATAATTATTGAAGCTGAAGCGAAGGAATTCCACCTACCTCAATGTTATCCTGCAGCGATTCTCTCAGGATGTTTTGATCATTTCTTGACACCCAAGGAACGTTATCAAGCTATGAACAATATCTATCATCATTTAAAGACGAAAGGAAGAATAATTTTTGATGTATTTCTGGGCTTAATGAAAGAAAAGTCTTGGGTTTCTGCAGGAGTAAAAGAGAAGGAGGGTAAAACGATAAAGCGACTAATAAAGACTGAAGGCATGAAAAATAATATCCTCCAAGTAACATTATTATATCAAGTATATCAAAATGATATAAAAATAACTGAAGATATTCAACACTCTCAAGCAGCTATAACAACCTTTGAAGAGATTATAGATCTACTTTCTCAGATAGGATTTACTATAACGAATAAGTGGGGGAATTATCAGTGCACACCATTTGTCGAGGGAGACAAACTGCTCATTCTTGAGGCTGAAAAAGACTAAGAAAGATGCGAGATTAATTCTAATAAAGTAAGTTTGAAGAAAGGAAATTCACTTTTTTAAGGGTTGCAAATTGTAAAAAGAGGAACTTCTAATTCAAGGATGAGAAATGTGCTAAAAATATGTAGATAGAATGTATACTGTTGTAAATTGTGAAGGGAACAGCATGAAACTCAAACAAATATTTAAAGAAGATTTCCCAAATAATAAAAAAGAAGTAATGGAATACTCCTCAGATTATTATTACAAGCTAAACATGTTTAAAAAGCCCAATAATATGGGATGGATATTTGACTGGGAAAAAACTCCATTTAAAGAAACATTTTATAAAAAATGGAAAGGAGTATATTTTGAGGCGTACAAAACCAATGCTGAGTACTATATTTTAGAGAATGATAACCAATTAGAAATGGCTATAGTAATATTCGAATATTTACCCCATTCGAGACGTACGCGTATTTGGGATATTATGGTTCAGCCCGAATATCAGCGAAGAGGACTTGGAACTTACTTACTCTCTTTTGTAGAGAAAAAAGCTCGTACCTATAATTCACGAGCCCTTGTAGTGGAATGCCAAAACACTAATACAAAAGCGATTGATTTTTATCTGAAATTTGGATTTGAGTTGATCGGATTTGACCTAGAGGCCTACACAAAAGAACAGAGTCATGAGGTTGAAATACGGTTTGAAATGGGGAAAAAAATACAATAGACTGGATTTCGAAAAAGTCAATATTCGGTACCCTGTTACCTTTTCAGAATTAGAAATGATGAAAGATTGCTATATAATTCAATTAAAATCGTGGGAAAAATCTACCTGTATTCTTCATGTACTCAAGGTACTCCTCTCCAAACAGCTCAATCAGAAACTTTTCTTCAGTCCGAGTTATCCAAAAAAATGGAATGGCTACCCACAAGGCGAAAAAAATAATTAAAGTGTTTGCTGTGATGATTGAAACTGAAACAGAAAATAGATTAAGTGTAGTATACATTGGATGACGAACTAGACTATAAGGACCAGTAGTTATCAGCTGGTGATCCTTTCGTATTCGCCACCTTGCAGAATATTGAGTTCCTAAAGTATGATGGACCCATACCGTTAGAATAGTTGTAAAAACCGCCATAATTGCTCCAAAAAGGCGTAAAATAGATGGAAATTCAAATTGAAAAATATCAATCGTTTGAGGAAAGATAAGCCATAAAATAAGAGAGAAGAAATAACCTAGAATTGCTACTATGAGAATAATGATGGCTTTAGTTTTCCGAAAAT
>JAEOUE010000050.1 GCA_016839515.1 Candidatus Hodarchaeum mangrovi | reverse complement strand
TATTCTATTATTAAATATGAAATAAATCCGCAATTAGGATTTCATGAGGATTTAATCCTTCTTAAACGAAAATTAAACGATTTGGGTACAAAATTAATGCTGGATTTTGTCCCAAACCATTTTGGAAATGCTTCTGAACTTGTTATTACGAATCCTGAATACTTTATCTCATTAGGAAATGTTCCAGAAGAAAAGGCTTTATTTAAGGAAGTAGTTACAAAGAAAGGAATTCAGTGGATTGCTTATGGAAAGGATCCATACTTTTCTCCATGGACTGATACGTTTCAGATGAATTATTTTAATGAAAAAACGCGTAAATATATGATAGAAATACTCCAAAATCAGATAGCTAGAGTTTGTGATGGTATTCGCTGTGATATGGCGATGCTTTGTTTAAATGACATCATAAACAAAACATGGGGGTTTTATTTTCAAGAAAAAGCACTAGAAAGCCTTAAATCAGAATTCTGGGTAGATGCGATAAAAAAAGTGAAATCTAACCATCCAGACTTTATTTTTCTAGCAGAAGTATATTGGGATCTAGGATGGAAATTACAATCTCTTGGATTTGACTACACTTATGATAAAAGACTCTACGACCGATTAATGCAAGAAGATATCGCTTTAATACGAGGTCATCTTACTGCAGACATAAATTACCAGAGAAAGAGTATGAGGTTCATTGAGAACCATGATGAACAACGAGCCATTAATGTTTTTGGATATGGACGATCAATTGCGGCTGCCATCATCATGGGAACAATTCCAGGATTGAGTTTATATCATCAAGGACAGTTAGAGGGCGAAAAAATCAAATTACCTATTCAATTAAAACGAAAACAAAAAGAAAGCTTAGATAAAAACATTCAAAATGATTATGAACGAATATTAAAATTTACAAATCAATATACCATTCAAAATGGTCAATGGTTATTATTAGAGACTTCAACAGGGAATATCTTGGCATGGGAGTGGTTTATCCCTCATTCTAAGAAATTAGCTATAGTAATAGTGAATTATACAGCAATTCAAACCCAAGGAAATGTCTTCCTTCACTTAGAGAAAGAA
Source organism: Candidatus Hodarchaeum mangrovi (assembly GCA_016839515.1). GTDB lineage: Archaea > Asgardarchaeota > Heimdallarchaeia > Hodarchaeales > Hodarchaeaceae > Hodarchaeum > Hodarchaeum mangrovi. Next base: position 10,546 of record JAEOUE010000050.1, on the reverse strand, counting down.
TTTAAGGTTAATGAATATTTAGAACTTAACGATATTTTGAATGAAAAAATTTACAACAGAAAAATAGAAGAATTAAAACAAAATGGACTTTTTATTGACCTGCAACCTTATCAAAGTCACCTTTTTAATATTAAGACAATTTGAAATAATTAATGATGATTCATGATAAGAGTTCTTGTAACAATCTAAGTAATGTTTTTCGATAGTAAACTGCCTAGAACAAAATAAAGTCGAAAATAAGGTACTTCATCATATTAGTATGAATATAAAGAATTTTCCACTTGGCATTGACCCTATTAAATTTATTTTTTATTAAATTTTGCAAGTAAAACTTTAACTATAGGATTGAAATATTCAAAAGCTTCCGAAATCCCTTTATCTTCTTGAATTCTAATCATTGGGTCAATTGGAATCTGCCCAATAAGTTCAGTACTAAATTCTTTAGCCATTTGGGCACCTCCACCTGTTCCAAAGATAGGTGATTCTGTCTCACACGTGGGACATTTGAAGGTCGACATATTCTCAATAATCCCTAAGATTGGACGATCCATTTTACGAGACATAACCAAAGATTTTCCTGTGTCTAGTAAAGACACTTCTTGAGGGGTAGTAACTATAACAACACCTTCCATCTCAGGGATCAATTGCATGATTGATATTGCCTCATCTCCTGTACCTGGAGGCATATCAAAAATTAAGAACTCTAGATCTCCCCAAGCAAAATCAGTCAGGAATTGTTGGAGTGCTTTAATTTTTAAAGGACCACGCCAAATAACAGGAGTGGTTTTGGAGTCAAGAAAAAATGCCATTGAGATAATTTTTAGTCCTAAAGGTCCTTCTACAGGTTCATACTTGTCTCCTTTTTTTGATGAGATTCTTTCGTTCTCTACTCCTAATATTTTAGGGATATTTGGGCCTGAAAAATCAAGATCTGCTATTCCTACTTTATTAGGAAATTTTTTAGCAAATGCCAAAGCTAGGTTCGCAGCTACCGTTGATTTGCCTACACCACCTTTACCTGAAAGAATAACAATCTTATGTTTAATTTGCTTAATGTTTTCCTTCATTTCATCAATATCCTTTTGTAATTTGGTTTGCATTGGTCATCTACTCAGAGCAATGTCAATAATTTCTATAATAGCAATTTTTTTGGTGAAATGGTTCGTTCTAATTAAATATTTTTGAAAAAAAAGAAAAGATTAGATAGAAAAGAGATTATTCCTTTTTTTTTCCAGATAATTCTTCTAATCTTTTCTCAATCATTTCTATTTCCTTTTTCAAAACATTTAGTGATTCTTCTAAATATTTTGATTCATCTTCTGGACTATACTGGGGTGTCCAAGGTGGTAAAGCTATTGATGGTAGTTCTATTGGTTGATTAAAAAATCCTGGATAATTCCACCAACCTCGTCCCCGTCCTCCTCTAATACCACTTCCCCACCCCATTCTGGGTCCTTTTGTATAACCAGGTGTGGGATAACCAGCACAGTACCCTAAAGCTCGTCCAGTCCTTGGGCCTTGTCCCCATGGACCAGTTCTATTTCCTCTTGGAATTTTTATCACCAATGAGCTATTGCACAAAAAGCTATATAAAATTTGTGCTATTGCACAAAAGTAATATATTTTCGAATTTTCAATCATTCTTTTTCTAATATTTCTTTTAGTTATATAAAGACATTTTTGATATTAAGATATACGAAAAATTAATTAAGTACAAGATATCACAGATACGCAATATAAGTTTTTTTGCATTCGCTCGAAAACAAACAAAAAAACTCTCAAGAGTCTAATTGGAGTGTGTTTAGAATTACAGACCCTAATTCTGGTAGGGGGCGTGGTGGTGGTAGAGGAAGACGATTTAGAGGAGGAAGACCAAGGATAGAACCTTATGTTGGACGAAATTGGGAATCTTCAGAAGGAAAAGTCGATTTGGTTCTTACAAAGGTCGAGTTAGAAGCACTTTTACTTGTGGATAGGGAAAATTTTACCCAAGAACAAGCAGCTGAAAAAATGCACATTTCTCGTGGTACTTTTTGGAGAATTTTACAAGAGGCTCGACGGAAGGTTATATTTGCTCTGACTTCAGGCAAAACACTCATTCATCTGTCCATATCGAATCTCGAAGCCTCTTGATTTCTAATCTGATGATAGCTCTGCTGCTATCTCTTTAATACATTCAAGTCTTTCTATGACATCCTTAAGACATTCATTAAGGTGCTTAATCCTTTCTGAACGGTTCATTTCTTTATGATGACTTTTTTCATGTTTTCCACAAGAACATTCTTTCTTTATTGACATTTTCATTCACTTTTTACAAACTTTAATAAAGTGATTAGCTTTAAAAACTAAAGCTTAATAAATCCTTTACTAATAACATTGTTAGTTTCTTTGGTGGAATTAAGAATTGGATACTCAACTACAAATGGTTCAAAAATGCTTACCAGTTAATATTAATGGTATTTGCTTAAAACCACTTATAAAATACTTACGATCAATAAGTAAAAAATGGATGATATTTATTATAATGATTTTTCCCATTGAATCTGATGAATCTAGGGGTACAATTAAAAGATTAAGATATTCAGAGATTAAAACACGAGTTAACGGGATAACTTCAGATGTGATAAGCGATACAACATTATCTTCTCGACTGAGAGAGCTTGAAGAAATCAAACTCCTCAATAGAGAACAATTTACTGAAATTCCTCCCCGAGTTGAGTATTTTTTAACTCCAAGAGGCATAGGACTACGAAACAGTCTCCTACCACTTATTGAATGGACTGTTCACGCATGTCACGAAATATAATTCTTTATTAACTATTGAATAATTCTATTAACTGAATATAAAAACATTAAACCTCTTCTACTGGCAACAGGTCTGATGTTATTGAAGTACCTTGGTCACGCGTGTCCTGTTACTCAGCAGGATAAAGTAATATAGGCTAACTAATGGAGTGAAAAAGCTGAAAAAATTGATAAAATGATGGTGGAAGAATAGAAATTCTCCAAATCCCGTCAACAAAAATCATCATCCAGTTGGTCAAGTCAATTACTGTTCATAACAATTCAGTTCAGTTGCAGCTTTTCGTTGATAATGTTTGGTGCCTTGGTTAGTAGAGATGTGAAGTTACTTTTTCCTGCTTTTCTTTACCCCTATCAACATTGCAAGTGCTATTAGAAGCACGCTGCTACTCAAGCCAGGCGTAGTGGCCAAATTTGCAGATTTATTCTGGATAGAAAAAGGGTCATCAGTGATACTTAACGTGTTACTTGAAAATAAATGCATAGATTGGATAGATAGTGAGGTTGGCCTTTTCAAACCGACGAACCTGTTCATTTCGAAAGTTTAGCACCTGTATCATCTATGAACAGATCGATTTCTTCTCCTAGCAAGTAATGTGTAAACCAGCGGTAGTTCTGAACCATGAGAGCATAGTTTTACGCAGTTTCAGTATCACATGGCCCATACTTGGATACACGATTAGCTTCGTTTCAACAACCTAGATTTCAATGCCCTGAACATTTCCATGGCGCTTATTACTGGAACCTGTGAATCGTTTTCTCCGTGTTGAAAAAGTACCGGGGTTTTTGCTCTATGTGTGGCACTGATCGGGGCTTCTTTATCGGGCCCTTCCTTGTTGGTATAGGGGTCACCTGAAAGAAGGATGGACGCGTGTTTGTTTATCTAAAAAGCCATTTATATATTATAATATATGAAGGAGTTGAGTTTTAGGATAACACGAAAAGATTCAATAGAAATTAAAACAACAGCTTCAAAATTGTTTATAAGGCTGATAAAAGCAATATCTTATTATTCTCTACTCGTTGCTCTAAACCTTTTTAATCAAGTACGTAAAGTTCTAAAAAGGTAGATTTAATATGAAAAAACAACCTCTAGGAATGCTAAGATCATTAATCGTAATACCAGATTGGATTTCTTTTGCTGATCCTGACAAACCATCAGATTTAAAATGGATTTATAAAGATAAGACTGTTAATTCCATTGAAACATCTAGTGTCATATTTATTCCTGTAGATTTTTCACGTTTAATTCTTTATAGATATTCATATCTTTTATTTCATGGTATAGGAATATTTTATACCAAATTTTCATTAAAAGAAAAAATTATATCAACAGATTTCAGATATTTAACTGGGTTTGTCATTCCAGAGAAAAAATGGCTTGATAATCATTTCAATACTGAACCATTTGTATTTCCTTCTTTTAATACTTTTATGATTGCCAGTGAAAATCTACTAGAATTTTCTTTTTCTGCATTGCATATTCAAAATAACTATACTGGACAAAGTCGTCAAGCTTTTGCTCGGGGTAGAATGCTTACACAACTCATTTTGCCACTAAAAGAACCATTGGTTATGTTGAGGAAGGCAGCGGAGAAATATGAAGAATTCTATTATGTTCCTTCACCAATGAGAGTCTTAATGTGTGAATTTTTTAATGAGATATTTTTAAATGAAATTGCAATAGAATCCAAAAATACAACATATGAAGAGAATATTCCAGGTATCCGGAGAATCAAACCTAATCTTATGAAGATTTTCCCCAAACCTTGGAGGAATGAGGACTTTCTGAATGGATTACGTCATGAAGTATCGCAAATTGCAGAAGATTTTGCATTAATCGGTGCCCCTATGATTTTAAAATAGATTTTTACTTATTGAGTTTGAGTTTTATGGTAACTCTAAAAGATTCTATAGAAATTAGAACAACTCCTGAAAAAGTGTTCAATGGTCTGATTAAAGCATTTTCATCAGAGGATGATTATAAAAAATGGCATAAAGACCATGTCAAATGCAACTGGATTAAGGGACAACCATTTGAGGTTGGATCTATTCTTTATTGTGAAGAATATTTACATCATGACCTCCATAAAATGAAATTTCAAAGTACAAAAAAAGAGCCATACAACAATATTGAGTTTAAAGTTCTATTCCCAATGTCACTTATATGTCCCAAAGGTTCATTTATCATCGAACCAGAGGAAGAAAGATCTATATTTACAGCTACACTTTCATTTAGGTTTGGGTGGTTCTTCCAAAAATTTGCCAAAAATAGGATTGAAATGGTAGCAAATCATATGAGGGAAGAAGGTGAAAATCTTAAAAAACTCTTAGAGAATGAGAGTTTATAAATATAAGAGACCTTATTAGCTGAAAAGATTTTTATCTATCATTATCTTTTCCCTGAACTCTTAGAAATAAAAATTGTGAAAGAAGAAGAAAATTATCCTTATCAATTTTTAAAAAGCTTTTTTCTCCAAAGTCTTCAGTTATTTAAGGATTTATTCCCCAACCAACAAGTAATCCCCCAAAATTCCGAAGCTGAACCATATTTAAACCTGATTCCGTCAAATCAGCTCTAAGGCGTTCCTCAGTAATAGAAGGAAATAATGGATATGTTTGGATAGAATTTCGAAACCCTTCAAGAAAGACATTTTTTTGAAAAGGAATTTCCTCTAGTGCAATTATAATAACTTTTCCTTTGGATTTGGTTACTCGCATACCCTCCTTTAGAAGTTCTCTTTCAGACAGGCCAAAATTCTGAGTCGTTGGATGATAGCGGACTAAAAAAGTTGCATCAAAGGTATGGGTGACTTCACGAATCATCTTTTTGGTATCGTGAAACCTCGATTGATGAACAGGAACTCCTCTCTTTATATATCTTTCATAAGCCTGATCAGTAGCCAGAATATAAAGTTCTTTCGAATATTTTAAATAGAAATCTCTGAATATCACATCTACTAATAGCTCTTGAAAATGTATTATCAAAAAACTCTGAACTGGTTCCATTTTAGTAAAAATTGTCAATTCTGGAAGGATTTCTGTTAGGATCTCTTCAAAATCAATACTTCCTAAAAGCATTAGGAAATTAAATTGTTTTACTAACCTCTTTGCAAGTGAAGTTCCCTTAACTCGTTTAATATTGCCTGTTTCCTCCTGATAGTCTATTAATCCCTTTTTTTTTAGTTTATTCATTTCATTGTAAAATTTTGAGGGGGAGATCGGTTTATCTTTAAAAAGAACGTCATTAATTTGATTCAATAGTTCAAATCTGATAGGCTCCTTAGGTCCTAATGAAATTAATAATGAAATGATGTATAATTGAAGAAATGATATGTCTGCAAAATCTGTAAATGAAACTGCTCGTGTTCTATCCAGTATATTCTCCTCCAAGTTTGGTTTCTATATTCTATCTTTACTTATTATACTTTTCGAAATATCGCTCTAAAGGTATAGTTTTGCCAAAAAAAATGCTAAAACACGATATTTCTATGTTTTTAAACTATTTTTATTAATTACCGAAAACAAAATGTATTTATTCCAAAAATAGGAATAAGGCAATCAGGTCATTAAATAACTAGAAAGACCTAGTGACTAAATATGGAGTCAAAAGAAATACTTATATCGATATCAGATCTCCATCGTGAATTTCAAATGGGAGATGGTATCGTAGTAAAGGCACTTCGTGGAATATCGATGGAGATCTATAAAGGGGAATTTGTTGTAGTACTTGGACCTAGTGGGTCAGGTAAAACTACCCTCTTAAATCAAATTGGTGGTATCGATTCCCCCACCCATGGGAGTATCAAAATTAAAGGAATTGAAATTACTGAATGGTCTGCTAATAAATTAGCGGAATATAGGAGAAACAAAGTAGGATGGATATTTCAATTTTTTAATCTCATTCCTTCTTTAAGAGTGTGGGAAAATGTTGGATTAGCCCTAGAATTTCAAGGGAAGAGAAAAATGATAAAAACTCATTGTATATCCATTTTAGACGCTGTTGGGCTTGGTGATAAGATTGATAGATTTCCAAGTCAATTGTCAGGTGGTGAACAGCAAAGAGTAGCTATTGCACGTGCACTTGTAAAAAATCCTGATTTGATAGTCGCTGATGAACCAACGGGAAATTTGGATTTTGTAACAGGACAAAAAATAGCTAATTTAATGAAGGAGCTTAATCAAGAATTTGGGGGAACGTATATTGTAGTAAGTCATGATGTGAGCATGACAAAAAAAGCAGACCGTGTTTTTCATCTGCGAGACGGTCATATTGAATCCTTTGAATCAAATAAGGTGATTGCAGTTGAGAATCCTTACTAAAAAGATTCTTCGTGAGATCAGACTCCATAAATTTCGCTCTTTAATTATTATATTAATAATATTTGTAACAATTTCAATGGGAGTAGGCTTAATTAATTTAAAAAGCTCCGCAGTAGCTTCACGAGCAGCTAATAACAAAGAATTATCTAATGCAGATCTTCGAATAAGATTAAATAATTTTGATACCCTTGAAAACATAACAAGTACAATAAGTGAGTTAGATAAACAAAGTGCGGATATTTTAGATTTCGAAGGAAGAATATTTCTTTATTCTTCAGTAATTTTTGAAGAAGAGATTCATAGTGCTTATCTAATTGGTGTTGATCTTGAAAATAATCAAATAAATAAATTACATCTCTTAAAGGGGACAAAACAGCTTCTTGCGAATGAAATTTTAGTTGAACAACATTTTACTAAACAAATTGCTGTTGGAGAAAATGCTGAATTAAATGATTCTCTTACCATTAATTTCCTGAATTCGACCGTTAATGTATTCATTGGAGGAATAGTTGCTGATAGTGATTACTCTTTCGTTGTTAATGAACAAACTGATGTCCCATCTCTTGGAGAGCTATGTATTATTTATTTTCCCCTTGAGCGTCTACAATCTATGCTTCAAGTTAATGGTATAAATGAAATTCTGGTCAAAATCAGTGAACGTTCACATGAAGCAAGTCAAGAAGCCGATAGAATAATTTCAAGTGCTATTGGGTCGGATAAAATTAAAAAAGTAATTCATTGGGATAATACTCCTGATGGAAAATTCTTCGATTTACGAATGAATACCTTTGATAAACTAGGCATGGTTTTTGGTCTATTTGGTTTAATAACAGGAGCTATAGCAATCTATAATTCTATATCAAAGCTAATTGTATCTCAAAAAACTCATATAGGATTATTTGGAGCATTAGGAGCTCAAAAAAGAGAATTATTAAGAGTTTATTTAAGTTTTAGTATCATTCTCTCCACTATAGGAATATTCCTTGGATTAATTGGTGCAGGTTTTCTTGTTACTGTTATATTGGAACAAGTAAATGTTAATGTATTAGTGGGGCTAGTTGTGACAAAATCAATTCTCGATCCAAGTATATGTGTCATAGGTGTAATTCTTGCTTTCACTGTAGTATTGATTTCATCGTTTCTTGCAATTCTTCCCATTTTTCGTTTGACTCCAGTTGAGGCCCTGAGTGCTCCTTATTCTAGCAGTGAATTAGGGAAAGTTCCAGTACTAGAGACAATTATATCCCCCATTGGGTTGTTAAGCAAGTTCACTTCAAAAATTCCCTTACGATCAGTCTTTATGAATAAAAAACGATCATTTACAACAAGTATTGCGATCACTGCGTCCATGATAATCTTAATTATTTCCAGTAGCTTAGCTTATGACTACATTTTAGGCATGGATCGAAATTATATTCAAAATGAAAAATATGATGTTCAGATTGTCTTAAGACAACCTACATCCGAACTAATTCTACTCGAATGGATAAATGCGAATATTTCAGGGATTAACCGAGCTGAAGGATTCATTTCTACTTATGTTTGGATAGGAACTGAGCGAGTTTTGTTAAATGCTTTCCATGAGGATAGTGAATTGAGAAATTATAATATTATTGAAGGATCGAAGGATTTTTCAGAAAATGAAATTTTAATAGGCAGTGTTTTATTCAAAAACCTGAATTTAACTCTTGGAGATACAATCACCTTTAGCTTAGATTTAATTTCAAATATTACTGTTGAAATTATAGGAGTTACAGGAGAAATGGCTGATATGAGTCTTCTTTGGTCAATTGAAGCATTAGGAATGCATACTCCACTTAATGATTTTGTTAGTGGAATCATTTTTACTTATGAAGACTCTATTGAAGAAGAAGAGAAAGAAGAAATCCAGAGCTCTATCCAGGAATTTCTCCAACCTTATGCCTATATTGAGACTAGTGAAACCTTGAAAGGTATCAAACAAATAGTTGAAGCATCTTTTGCTATTTTATTAGTAATTGCTGCACTGGGACTAGGAACACTTGTACTTTTCTCCTTCTCAAGCATGTCAATGGCCCTTCTAGGCCGTGAATTAGAATTTTTGGCACTACGAGCATTAGGAGCTAAACGTAGAACGATTATCAAGATAATTTTTGTAGAAAATCTTATGTATGGAATAGCGGGGCTTTTGATAGGTGTTCCGATCAGTTTAGCTATACTAAAGCCTACATATAGTTATTTAATCCCTAATTGGTATATCCCAGGAGAAGTTCCTCTGGAGCTCTGGGGAGTAGTTGTAGGAACCATCATTTTGTGTGTATTCTTCTCCACATGTGTTTATGTTTGGAAAACTTGGAATACTTCTCTTGCTAACATGCTTCGTAATCGAATGGTCTCGTGAAAGATTATGTTTTTCTTTGTAAAATAAGATTGAAAAATCTATTAAATCAATAGTGGATTATTCTTAGCTTTTAGTGGTTTACTCTGCTAAGTTTGTTAATTGACTACTGATCTTCCAAAGTCGATTTTGAAGATCTGTATCATAAGTCTTCTCAGCACTTTTTTTTATTTTTTTATTTACAAAATATTTTCCAGTTATTCCATCTACTTCAGGTGAGGTAGCTAAAAAAATAGTAGTTTCAGCTCCCTTCTCTGGAGATTGAAAGAATGGACTGAAGAGCTTATACATGAATTTCATATAATGTGGAGTGTTTTCATCTTTATATATAGATCCTGTTCTTACTGCTCCAGGATGCAAACAATTCACTGTAACCTTAGATCCTTCTAATTGACGAGCGAGCTTGTATGTAAAGAGTACATCTGCTAATTTGGTTTGACTGTTCGCTCTTGAACTAGTGTAACCATGTTCTAAATTAATATCTTCAAAGTGAATCTCCCCTTTAGCATGATAAGCACCGGCAACATTTATGATTCGAGCAGGAGAACTCCTTTTCAACACGTCTATTAATAAATTCGTGAGTAAAAATCGACTCAAATAGTTGACAGCAAGAGTCATCTCTAATCCGTCGACCGTGACCTGTCTTTTTGTTAATGCGAGGCCCGCATTATTAATCAACACATGTAATTTTTGATACCTTGTTTTAAATGTTTGAACAAGGTTATGAACATCCTTTTGCGAAGAAAGATCAGCAATAATAAAATCAATCTGTTGATTTCCTGTTTTTTGCTGAAGTTCTTTCATAATTGTTTTTAATTTCTCTTCATTCCGACCAATAATAACTATTGTTGCCCCTGTACTTGCCAAAGCTAAGGCAGTGGCTTTACCAATACCTGAGGTCGCACCAGTGATCAAACATACTTTGTCTTTCATTTTCTTATTCCTTCAATGTTGTTAAAGATACAATTTTCCCATTTCCTAATTCTATCAACTTATTAATCTCACGGTTGTATCTTCAAATAAATTTAATCATTTGGGTGGACT
>JAEOUE010000264.1 GCA_016839515.1 Candidatus Hodarchaeum mangrovi | reverse complement strand
GCTATCATTTGAAACTACCCAGTTTTGAGCAAGGGAAGGAATAACCTCTCCAGTTAGAAAATCGAAATCAACTAATGTATCAAAAAAAAATGATTCAGAAGAGTCAAGAACATAATCACTACTCCAAGGATCAAAACTACTCCAGGGATCTATGACCTTCTCAGATAAAACACGAAAAACTGGAACTTGAGTGACTTCATTAAGCGAGTTTGATATAGAGGAAGGGAATTTGTCGTCATCCGATGTTTTAGTATAATAAACACCACCAGGTGAAATTGAGAAGGAGTAGTATGAGGAAAAAAGTATAAAGATCAGAATAACAGCTATTTTCTCAGACCTGATCGTTGGAATCATAAGTGTAAACCACCTGAAGATAATCTTAACGACATTGTTCAGATTAAATCATAATAGGATGTTTTAAATTTATTGAAAATGCTTTTTGAATAGCAATAAACATAAATTTATATGTATTTAAACTTTTCCCAGCCGTGAGGCTGTTTAAAAAATCAAGCAACATGTTCAAACTTTTGAACAGAATAAAAATGTGATAATTATATATTATTGATTCAAGTGAGAATCAGGGGGTAGACAAATTCAGTCATGAACGGTTCATATTTGTGAAAAACTTCGATCAAAACTTTTCCAATAGTATGGCCTTTTTCATAATAGCAATGAGCTATGGCTGTTTCATCTAATGAATATGTTTATCAATAACTGATTTTATCTTTCCATCATCTATGAGTTTAGAAAACAAACTGTTGTTGAATTGGTCCACACTGATTCATCTTATATAATGATAACATACTGATAGATTCCTGGAGTATCCTTTACTGGAATTGTTTCTAGTTGGATTTCTTGTTTATATAATAGATTATTTTATAGAAAGACAAATCTCCAGAAATACTGTAAAAAAGCAAAAGGGTAAATTGTGTTGACTCGCTTAAACCCTGATAAACTGCATGTCACCATTATTCCTCCAACAACTACTGAAACTCCAATTATTCCTCGCTGTTATACTTTGACCCATTCAGATCTGACGGGTGATTTATTTTTAACAATTGCACAGGAATTCAATAAAAAACAGCTTAGAGGGTGGCAAACACGGTTAATGCGCGATGAAGTACTGGCAGAATGGCTAAAATCTGATCAAGAATATTCATTTCATGTCTATTGTCAAATAAGTGGTGGAATTGGATCGTTAAAGTTTCGTGATAGAATTTTTCGTCAAGAATTACCTTTAGTACTTGAATCTTTTCGCTATGGGGATCAGGGACTTTTCCAAAACTATCCCTTTCTAGATAGAACACCAATAAGCATAAATTTTCGTTCAAAAAATAAAAAGTATAATAAAATTGAAGTTTGGGGTTTTCTTGAAGATTATCAACTGAATTATTAAACCTCAAGTATCCTTAGTATTATCATTCTGAATAATCCAACTTGTAAACAGTTGATATTTCTCTTTCACTTTAAAAATATTAGCTTTCAAGTTTAAGTTGCTCAAAACTTTTTGTATAGAGTCTTCAGGATTTTCTAAGCGGAAACGTCTTATTCTGAACCATGGAATACTCCGAAAATGAAACCAATAACTTATTGTGTCTTGCATCAATAGTATATCAATAACTTTAGCTTCTTCATCGGAAAATCCTTCAAATTGCCATTGTTTGATTTCTTGCAGAGAAATTCCTTCATTCGATTTTAACGTTCTTAGGAAGTTCTAATTTAAATTTACATTGATCATCTCCCTTCAAAACTGATTCCAAGAGTTCTATTTCAACTTCTTGATCAAGAACAGCCTCCCAGAAATTTTTATAATATCCACCACTACAATTACAGAATATTGGATCAACTGGCTGATCTTCATGTAAAAAAGCTTCTCTGACCCATGGACAGTGACAATAATAATATTTTCTTTTTTGTTTATCCATTTCAGCAAGGTAATTTTTAGCCATATACGGAATTTTAGTGATAATTACGTTCGATCCTTCGCGCATTCCAGCTTCTGTCATTCCTAGCTGAGACTTGATATATTCTAAAACCTCTTTAGTAATTTCTTGAGTATAAAAAAGAGTTCCTTCTTCATAATGAGTTTTTAAAGTTTGCCAAAAATCTTCTTGTTGGATTTTTAAAAATTCATCAATATTCTTCGCTTTTAAATAGGATTCACGTGGTTTTTTATAAGATTCAGTATATTTGTTTCGTAAACCCCTAGCTAGAAATTTTTGACACTTTTTAGGGTCTACATTAGCTAAAAGATTGTTTATTAATGCTTTAGTAATGGTAGGTTTCTCTGTTGGAGGTGTTCCTAGTGAAGGGATTTCTATTCCCTCAAAAACAGTATTTCGAAGTTCCTCTCCAAAATCATCTGTTAAACGTTTTGATAAATTTTCAATTACTTCGTTTCCATCTAGTACTTCGAGCGAAGCTACAATTAATGCTTTATTATTTGAAAAAGAGCCAAATCGAAATAAATTAATATAATTAATGAAAGTATTACGTTGAGTCTGCATCAAAATAGTGGAAAAATCTTGAAAATCATCATAGGTGCTAGTCTCTGGTGTTCTTTCTACTTTCTTCAAAAAATCTGCGAACTCTGTAACAAATTCAATTGTCTTATCAATTTCCTCTTTTGTTTGTCTTCTTGTCTCCAAGAATTTTGCAAAACCTTCGAGATCCATCAAATCACCATTATACAAAATCAAAAAACTTGATAAAAAGATATTTTTGTTGGCAAATCAACCTGATTTCTAAGTCATAGAGAGATACTTATAAACGATCAATAAATACTCATTAAACAGAGTAAAAAGTGTGGGGAATTTATTGTGGAGTGGTTCAATCAGTTTGACACTTTAGATAATTCAGCTACATACATTAATACTGCTAATCATTAATATACATTTATTTACAGTGGAATTCTTTATGAATACAACTTTATCATTTAAAGATCTGGGAATAAATGAGCCTGTTCTCCGTGTTTGCAGAGAAGAAGGGTTCATTCGTCCTACAGAAATACAAGAAAAATCAATTCCCTATGTTCTTGATCACCAAGACGTTATAGGGGAAGCTGCAACAGGGAGCGGAAAAACACTCGCTTTTGCTACTGGAATTATCCATAGAACTGAACAAGGAAAAGGAATTCAGTCGTTAGTCCTGACTCCTACACGGGAGTTAGCCCATCAAGTCGCGGATATGATTACAATGCTCAGTAAATATAAGAAACTCAATATAGTCCCAGTATATGGAGGAGTTTCTATTAATTCACAAATTCATCATTTGCGTAGAGCTGAGGTTGTTGTTGCTACTCCAGGTCGTCTTATTGACCATATTCAAAGAAAAAGCATTAATCTTCAAGGGGTCAAGGTTCTTGTCATTGATGAGTGTGACCGACTCCTAGATATGGGATTTCTTCCTGATATAGAATATATAATCTCTATTTTACCCAAAAAACGTCAAACGCTTCTTTTCTCTGCAACAATATCTTATGATGTTAATAAAATCGCATATAAATATCAAAACAATCCCATAGAAGTCAATGCAAAAGCGTTTATTGAAGCAAACAAACTCTCTCAAGTCTATTTTGGACCTATTGAAGATTCATTGAAATTTTCCCTACTTGTTTGGTTGTTAGAACAAGATCAGAATAAAAACAAATCAGCCATGATTTTTTGTAATACTCGTAGAACTGTAGATTTCCTGTTTAAGAATTTAACAAATCTCGGTTTTAAGGCGAGTTCTCTTCATGGAGGTTATTCTCAATCTGAACGAAGTAAACAGTTGAATAGATTTATTGAAAAGCGTATTCCACTGTTAATTGCAACTGACGTAGCAGCTCGTGGATTGGATATTCCAAATGTACAAATTATATATAATTATGATCTGCCTAATAACGGAGATCAGTACATTCATCGAATAGGACGAACAGCACGCGCTGGAAAGTCTGGAAGAGCTATTACTCTTGTTACAAGACGTAATACTGAAACCTTCATGCGTACATTCCGAAGTAGTAGATTTAACATCTTGAAAGAAGCTCTTCCGCATATAAAGCGAGTTCAAACTACATTTCGACCTAGCAGAACTATAAAACGGCATGAAAATGATAGATTTATTGCAAAAAGGATCCCAGAGCCTCAATTCTCCCGGTACTCTGTTTAAAGGATTGATTAGTCAGCTGAAAATTTACTTTATTGACCAATATTAGTATTGACCATAAAAATAATTTTCATTCTAATGAATTTACTTTTTTATAGAAGATTATTATTCCTAGGATAGTAATTACACAAAGAAATAGAAATCCGAGAGCTATTAACGGATAATAGGCAATAATATCATGTCGTTGTTCTACAACATATTCCATCTCTAAAGTTCCACTTGGAAACCAATTTTCTTCTTCAAACCAGTGAATAAGGTACTCATCTTCTTCTTTAATGTATATTTTTGTAATTTGCGAAAAGATAAATTCACTGACTTCATGATATTTTCTTGGAACCCAGGCTTCAAAGATGACCGATTCAATTGTACTATTCCAGAAGTTTGATGTTTCAAGGCAATAGACGTAGCCATAATATAAACGCCCCATATCTTGTTCGAGGAGTTTATAATTAACTGTATATTCTATAAATATTGATTTTTCTTCAAAAGCTTCGATCAAAAATTCAAAATAAATGGTAGAAGCATTCAAAACACGGTTTAAAAGTGAAATACTGGTATTTATGTTCCATTGATATTCAATTTCCTTATTTTCTACAGTTAAAGTGGATATTTCGATATTTTGGTCCATTCCAAAAGGAAAAAGGATTCCTAATTGATGATTAATACTATTATTATTCTTTAAAGTATAATTAGCCCTAATTTTCGCCTTTGGATAATCAAATACTACTTGATAAAAGATTTTTTTAATGTATATGGTTGAAGAATTTAACATTTGAGGTTTGGAAGTTATGAGATCACAAGGAAGAATGCAACCATCACCTATAGAACGAGAATAAGAATTAATTTCTCCAATGCTTTCTGAGCGCGAATTAAACTGATAAAATAATGTTAACCAGATTAAAATCATTATTTTCAAATTTCTTTGTGACATTAGTATTATTTTTCCTTTTTTTCGTTAATCCAGAGGAATCTGATTCAATACTTCTTTTATTTTGGATAAATATTCCTTAAAAGCATCATATCCTTCTTTTGTAATTTCTACTATCGTTAATGGTCTAGTAGGAAAAAAGGATTTTCGTGTTGTAATATAACCTATAGTTTCAAGTTTATGTATGTGATGATCTAAATTACCCGAGGTTAATTCTAAAATTGATTTTAATTCATTTAAAAGTATTTTTTTATGAGAAAATAATATTAGCATTATTGTTAGCCTAATTGAAGTAGTGAAGATCTTATCACTTGGAATTATGTTATTTTCTTTCTTCATTTCACTTCACTTTCTTTTAAATAGGTGTCTTAACGCTTGTAAGAATGTTTGAAGCTTTTTTCAACGAATAACGGCCAATAATAATATAACAAATCATAAAACAAATATTAATACCAAGGGAATAAGCCATATAAATTATTATAAAGTATTCAGAGTAGAAAAAGAATATTATGCTTATAAGATTACAAAAAAATTCAATTAAAGTAAGTAATGAGAAAATTAATGTTAAATATAGAAGTTCTTTGAAATTATGCAATTTCATAGAATTTCTCATCAACAAATACGCTAATAATGTTCCAAGAACTTCTGGTATATGAATACTGATAGGAATTGTAAAAAATAAGGATAATCTTGGACTAATCAAATATAGAGATAATAATGCCAATCCAAAGCGGATATCAGTATAACTGATAACTCTACTATCAGTTATAGACGTTTTTTTGACAGATTTAAATGAATAAATCATAATTATTAATAAGATGAGGAATATTAGTATGTCAATGGAGAATAGGAGAAAACGTGTTATTAAAGCAGCTTGACCCAATTCAATTTGAAAAAATTGATTGAAAAAATAGAGTAAGAACCATCGAGTATCACTTATAACAGCAGAAATACCAAAAATAATAATCATTATGCCCCATGATTTCAAGAATCTATAATTCTCAAATTTATTGACGTTTTGGAAAGCTATTGTAAAGTCTTCAGTTTGAGTCATATTTATCCCTATAATAGAATCCGTAAATGCATTATTAATTGATAGTATAAAATAGCCTATTAAACTCTGTAAAACAAAATGCAGAAAAAGGTTCTATTAAGAGAATACTTCCATTTGTATGTAACTGTAATGTAGCTGTAACAATTATAATCCTATATTATACGAAAGCTAACTGTAACAATTATCAACACATGAACAAAAAGATTTTTATTCGTACACGAATCTG
>JAEOUE010000263.1 GCA_016839515.1 Candidatus Hodarchaeum mangrovi | reverse complement strand
TTGAAGTGAACTTCTAAGATTATTTCATACATTTGTATTCCTATTATTCCGTTCTTTATATTTATCGAGATTTGTTGATCCCTTAACCATACGAGGATCATTTCTCCTGCAGCAAATGGAAAAACCACAATCTTCACCGTAATATTCGTCTCTTCAAAATAATTTATTGTGGTTTTCAAATTTGTACTTCCATTTCCAACATGACCAATTTCCCCATCAAGGAGATAATGGTAGAAATCAAGAACAACTGACCATGTAGAATTTCCAATGGTTGTTAAATTATACCCCCATAATGGATCTCCTAGTAATCCAAGTGTTAAGTCGAAACTAAATATATTTTCACTCAGAGAATATATTGGAGAGCTAATTTCTTTTACATAGAAAATTTTGGCAGGTAAACCGATTTTAAAATCTGGTCCTTCCTCCACCATAAGATCCAACGTGTTAATGTTCACTTTAAGGATAAGATTTAATTTTTGAACCTTAGGATTAAAAGGTCTATCATTCAGTATTTGTTCAAACATCCATTTTAGTCCAGATTGATTTATATTTAGAATGAAAGAAATTTGTGTAAGACCTGGTGTTAAATTTATATCAGGAAGGATAGCTGACCCTAAAAACCCATATGATTCTTCAACCAAGTTAAAAGAGCCATTTAAAATATTCAAATCGATGTTATGAGGATTATTCAATTTCATTTCGGTTGCTAAACGATTTCCCGGTGATAGGGGATGAAGATGTATTAAAGTAAAGCTTGGAAAAAAGTCTTCTCCTAATGAACATGACTCATATCTGAACGGTATAGAGAAAAATGACGTGAAATAAACTCTTCCTGTTATTTCTATAGCACTTTTGTTAATTATTGGTTCTAAAAAGGTTTCAAGAGAGTTTAGAGTAAAACTAAAACTAATATTCTCTAAGATGACTGTATTTCTTTTAATAGTGAACGATGATAATGAATTTCCCGTTGTTAATAAGATTGAGTTTTTCCCCACCATATGAGTTAATTTACAAGTTACTTTTTCAATTTTTACTGTCTGTTTAACGACACTAGTAAAATTTAAATTTAATTTCAAATCTAGTGAGTTATCATCAATTCGTGTTATCCGTACCTCTTCAAATAAAAATTGGGGAATTGAGAGGTATGGTGTTAATACGATTATGAATACCATCAAAAGGAGAATTCCAACTAGAACGGTTATAAATCCAAATAACCTTCGTTTTTGTGAAAGAAGGTGTGAAATTTCTTTTACACGTTTTAGAAAGGAATTGAAATCCTTCTGAGGCATTCTTTTTCCCCAAATCTTTATCAATTAGAATATTAAATCATTCTTTTCTTGGAGTCTGATTTATTGATGAAAAATCTTATTAAAAGATATTTGATATATTGATTAAATACTTGGATTATTAGATTTTTTGTCTATATTTTCTTGATTTTCTTCTAAAAAGAGGTTTAAAAATGGAATCAAAAACATCTGAACTAATTTTAAGAAATGATCCCGATAAGACGGTTTGTGAATGTACAACTGATGTTAAACCTGAATATGTCATTGTAGGTTTTCCTGGTCATGGATTGGTTGGAAATATTGCTGCTAAACACATGATAAAGGAGCTTAAGCTTGAATGGATTGGATCTATTAGATCCCCATTAATCCCTCCTGTTTCGGTATTTATTGATGGAGTTTTAGCTTATCCTTATCGAATTTATGGTTCTAAAGATAAAAAGTTAGCTATTTTGATTGGAGAATCACCTTGTCCTCCTCAGGCTTACTATTATCTAGCACATGCAATGCTTGAGTGGGCTATTAGTCTCGGAGTTAAACAAGTGATCTGTTTAGATGGATTTATTGTTGAACAACCTATTGAAGAATTTGATGATGTCTTTTTGGTTGGAGAACCCCAGATTTATGAGGAAAATGTAGAATTCGTCAAACATAACTTTAAAAAACCTCATACTGGATTTATTTCTGGACTATCAGGTGCCATTATGAATGAAGCCTTACTAACTCAAATTCAAGGGTTAACCCTACTTGCAGCGATTAATACACCTTATCCTGATCCTGGTGGTGCCGCGAAATTAATTGAAGCAGTTAACAAAGTCAAAGATCTTTCTATTGACACATCAAAGTTAATATCAGACGCTAAACAGATTCAGCAATCCATGCTGGAACTTGCTGAGCGCAATCGCCAAGTTTCAGATCAAGAGATAGTTGGGCCACGACGTGGGCTCTATGTTTAGTCCACTTCTTTTTCTTTTTTTATTGACCAATCAATTAAGATATTCCAATTATTGAAGTGTTCTGCTAAACTATTGACTATTTTTGTTGAAGTGGATTTTTTCTCATGGGTTAGTGATAATAGATCCTTGAAGGGGACTTTTAGGATCCACTTATCATTTTGAGTTTCTAATTTATGTATTTGGGATAGTTTAAGAAAATCTTTGGAATCTAAGATAATATAATGTTTCTCTATTTTTTCTTGTACAGTTGGTAGTCTTGCAGTCAAAATTATGAAACTTTGATTATTTAAAAAAAATGAAATTTCAAGTTCCCAAACAAACTCATTATTACTTTTTTTACCTGTACAAACCTTGATATCTGCATATCTGACTTCCTCCCCATCCTCTGATCGGATGATCATATCAACTTTTCCCTTACTAGCATATGGACTAAAGGATTCTATTCCCATTTGGTAAAGCTTTAGCTGGGTATCAAGTTCATCTAAGCCACTTAGCTCCCTAAATTCTACTGATTCATCAGGATTCAACCTAATTTTTACCCCTTTATTTTTTCAAATGTTGCTCCATGGGATTTCCTACACAAATAATGATAAATAGTTTTTGATCATCAACAATTTTATTAGTTTAACATTCAGATTCTTAATTGAATAGCATACACTGAGATTAATAAATACTTTTTGAAATTAATTTCAAACTAAAATAACTAATAAAATTAACTTATTCATATACTAAAAATCACACTTTATTAATCACTAAGAATTGCCATTCGATTATGACAAATCGGACAATCTCCAAAGACCTTTAACCATTCTAATAAGTGATTTTTATGGAATGAATTTTGGCATACTTGACATTGGACTTTAGCCTCAGAAGAGTGGATAGGATGACGACAAATAACACATTGTTCTCTTCGGGGGTCAGTTCTTGTTGATTCAGGCCAAGAGACGTCCTCATCGATTCTCACCCCTGGAGGAGCTTTAGTTACAGTGAGAATGTATTCTCCATTCCCTCGTGGCTCAAATCCCCCTTCTAATTCACCAGTAGCTAATGCATGTGATAATATTCGAGTAAAGACCTGTTCATCCAATGGGTATCCTTTCATACTTTTTTGAAGTTTAAAAAATAAATAATCTGATTCTATTTCATGTCGTGGTCGTGTTATATGCCTTTTGATAGTAGTAAACATGATTTGTCTGGTTTTTGCTAAGAATAGAATATTTTTTCGTTTTTGGTCTAATTCTTCTAGAGCTTGAGCTGCAGTCTGTAATATTTTTCTAAATTCTGTTTGGATCTCTTCATTCTGGATAGGAGCATTATCTAATGATGCTTCTTCAGATGTTAATTTGGCTAGGTTTTCAATCTCATGCCTTATACTATTTAATTCACTAAGAATAGTATTTATTGAGGTCAAAGGTTGAAGAGGTTCAATTAATTCGGCCTGGACTGACGCCTGTTGAATTGAAAAACGACGTGACTTTAATTCTTCTATGTATCGGTTAATTTCATTAAAAAATGGTTTTCTCATATGCCGATTAACAAAAATGGAAAAGAAAAATCCTACAAGCACTCCTCCTAATATGATCAAAGATTCTAATGTCGATGAGATACCTTTAATATAACCATTAATGAACAGAGCGATACTTATAACTAAGGAGAATGTAATTATGACATTTCCGGTTGTTTTACTCCTTGAAAGCCTAAGAAGCTTTGCTACTGCAGTAGTCATTCAAACCCCAAATAAGAAGAATTTTAGGTCTTCATTTAAGACAGGTACTTATTACTATTTAAATTTAATAAAAGAATAACTAGATAGTAAGTCGTAGTTTTATTTTTTTACGAATTACATTTATTCCAATTAAAGGAAAGCAACATTTTCTAGGAAACTTTGATGATGTTCAAACTGGAGTAACGCATTTGTGTGGCTTTCTTTCACAATTGTATCTGGTAGTACGACACAATTTCGTAGGTTGACACCAGATTGGACTTTACAATTATCACCAATAACTGAACTTTCAATTTTACATGTAACAGCGATATTTACATTCTTCCCAATCCAATTCATTTTTTCACCTTGCTCCTGAAGGAATTTCATATTTAAATACCAGCAATCATAAGGTGTACTTAAATGAAATACTCTTTCTGTTAATACTCCACCTACTCGTTTTCCTTTATTAATGATGGCATTAATTGCTGTAGCTAATTCATATTCGTTCCTTTTTGATCTATTAATGTTTTGAAGGGTATTAAAGATAGATCTTGAGAAAATATATAATGCAGAAGAATTATATTTGCTTAATATTTCTGCTTCGGTTTCCGGTTTTTCTTTTATTTTCCAAACTTGACCTTCGCGGTAATCAACAGTTGATGAATGCCTCATTAGTTTGAAGGACATCTCTTCTAACGAAAGTGTGAGTGTATTTTTTTCTGAAACATGTTTCTCCCTCATTTTTCTTAAAGTGGATTGAAAGAACAAGGAATCACCTGCCTGTACCAGAAAATTATCAGCAGTGAAATAATTTCTAGTTTGAAGCACTGCATGACCTGTTCCTAGCGCTTCTGATTGAATAACATATTTTATGTCTAATGTTGGAAAGTATTGGGATAAAATGGATTGAATTATTTTCTCATTCTTATTAATAACAATTATTATCTCTAAAAAACCAGCTGCTATTAACTGTTCAATTGAATAAACAATTAGGGGTTTATTTAGTATTGGAAATAAGGGTTTAGAATATTTTTGGGAAAAAGGAAACATACGTGTTCCTTTACCTGCAGTAAGTATAATT
>JAEOUE010000262.1 GCA_016839515.1 Candidatus Hodarchaeum mangrovi | reverse complement strand
CTTCCTACAGAGGGTAAAACAGTTATTCTAACCACTCATTACATGGAGGAGGCTGATCGGTTATCAAATCGGATAGCTATCATTGATCATGGAAAAATCTTAGTTTTAGACAGCCCCAATCAGTTAAAAGCTTCTGTGGGGAAAGGTGATATTGTTGAAATTAGTCTTAAAGGGGAAGAACCTAATTTAGAGAATATAATGAACGCACTCAAGGATCCAATCTCAAATTTATCAATAGAGGATGTGTTTTACTTAAATGGAAATCTAGTTATTCGTGCGCGAGATTTAATACCCAAATTAAATCGAATTTTAAATCTAATAGAAAAAATAGGAACCACAGAGATTGAAAATCTCTCTATACGTGGAACAACGCTAGAAGATGTGTTTATTCATCTCACAGGACGTAGCTTACGAGAATGAGGAGAGATATGATGACTTTGAAGAATAGTTTGGCTGTTTGTGGAAGGATGGGGTTACAAATTATAAGGAGTAAGTGGACCATCCCCTATCTTGTGATATTTCCCATTTTTTTCATGTCAATTTACTGGTTTGGATTTTCAGCGTCTCCTATTGGAACCACTCCGAGCTTTCAGTTAGGAATTGTAAATAACGATGAGGGTCTACCTGAAGAGTTTCAAAACGTTTTTTTAAATGAAACAATAATTGGTAATAATACACTTATGCTTTATCATTCTATTGATGTTCTAGAGAAAGGATTTGGAATAGAATTAATACAAGTGTTAAATAGCACAACTTATACAAATCATACTGCTTCTCCGAATATTTTTGATGTTTCTGTATATGCTTCTTTCTCTGAAGCTGAAGAATTGTTAATCGATCGTGACTTAGATATTTTAATGGAAATTCCTCCTGGGTTTTCCAATGCTTCAATTTCAATTTTTAATAGATATTGGAAAAACACTTTTGGTCAATATTTCCATGAGATGCTTCAAAGTTCCTTCCCTGAGGTTCCCTCATTACCCGTTAATTTCTCTGAAACAATTCTTATTCAAGGAGATGAAACTTCTATTAATTTTCGATTAGCACACTCAGTTCTTACTTCTTTTTTAGAAAATTACGAAGACCTAACTTCTTTTTTTGAAGGACCAGGTGGTAGCATCAGTTTTACTTTAAATCAAGAATATCGAATCTCAATTCCTCAATATTCCCTTTTTGATATAACAATCCCAGGATTAATAGCTTTTGGAGTTCTTGTTCAACCTAGTTTACTATCAATGTTGTTTTGTATGGAATATCGATCTCGAAACAAAACAATTGAATTAATCCTTTTGTCTCCATCTGCTGGAACGGGATATCTTTTAGGTTCTTTCTTAATTCAAATTCCTGTTATGCTTGGTCAAACGTTGATATTATTCTTTACCAGTCTTTTGTTTAATTTTACCCCCCAAGGAAATGTTTTTCTGGCGATAATTATTTCTCTTACTATCTTCCCTTTTTCTTCTAGTTTGCTTTATATGACTACAGCTTTTATATCAAATGAGGATATTGCCGGAACTATATTAGGATTTGGAGGGCCATTCTTGTGTTTTATGAGTGGTGCTTTCATAGCTGTACCTCAGATTTCATTAATTCCTAATATTTTCCCCGTAGCTGGAGGATTTACTCGTGATTTCTTGATTTGGGATTTGATGCCTCTAACACATTCGGTTACAGCTTTACGTCAAGTACTCTTATATAACTTTAATATACACCAAGTTTTACCTGAGATTTTCTTCAGTCTTTTATTTGGATTGTTATACTTAATGGTAGGAATGATAATTTTCTATTATATGAGATTTAAAAGGAGGGATTAAAATTTGAAAAAATCCATAATTTTCTTTCAACGTTGCATAAAACAGATATATCGTAATGTTGAACGGATGAGTGTAATCCTCATATTGCCTATCTTATTCACAGTCGGTTTAGCATGGATCTATGGAGATGAAAGTTCTTTTGTCATTGTAGATGATCAAGGACCTGTGTACAAGATTGGAGTTATTAATCAAGATATTTTACCCGTTCTCGATCTAGAATCCCAAACTAGATTTCAGATCTATATTTCTTCTCTAAATATAACCTACCTAAATAATTCATTGCAAAATGGTTTTGGAAATAGCCTTATTAACGGAATTGTCTCAGGCCAAGTATTTATTGAGTCAGATACTTCAAGGTTTCATATCTTCTTTTTTAATAACACTGAATCCGCAGCTAAGGCTGTTCAAAGCCGATTCATCTCCATTTGTATGATTATTCCTTCTAATTTTTCTCAAACGATTTTGGCTGGATTAAACCATCGTATTGATGTAACCACCGGATTTAGAGTATCTAATCAAACAATGTTCTATTATTCGTATTCTTCTATCGAAATTATTGGTGACTTCAGTTATGCACGGTTTTCGGAGGCATTGATATTGCTTGAAGATATATTACAAAGATTTACCAATAATTTTTGGTTATCTGGTTTGGAAAATATCCAGGGTCTCTATACTAGCATTTCAAAGATTTCAACTCGGTCGTTTACTGAATTCGATATTTTTGCCCCTGCCTTGTTGATTTTTATCCTTATCACCTCCAGTACAGGTGTTTCAGCAATTGTTGGATTTGAAAAAGAGGATGAAACAATAGATAGGCTTAAATTAAGCAGGTTTCCCCCAAATAGCTATTTTATAGGGTTAACTCTCACTCAACTAGTCTGTACTGCCATAACAATGGCCATAATTTTTGGTACATTATATTTTCTTGGATTTCCTTTTCAGGATTTAAATCAAATTATCGTTGGATTATTAATCTGTTGTACTGCGATTCTTCCTCTATTGGGGATAAGTTTGAGCATGGCTGCACTTTCTGATGGACAATTAGCTACTTACATACCAAGTTTAATTGGAATACCTTTAGCATTCCTAACTGGTAATTTTATTCCATTACCACGAATAGCACTTATTGGGTCTATCCAAATGTGGCATCTTAATCCTTTTTACTCTGTTGGAGCAATTTTACGTAAAATTCTCATCCTTAATGCAAGCTCCTCGAATTATATACTGGATATTATAATGCTAATAATTGTTGGAGGTATATTCTATATTATAGGTGGTATTATTTTTTTGAGAAAAGCATACCACTAGAAAATTAATTTTAATTATCGAAAAGCATTAAATTAGTCAATTCAATTAAATAAGGATTTTTTTTCTTTTATTTTAATACCTGGGTTAATAAAAGCGTAATTGAAGAAATTCTGTTTAGTTAGTTTTAAAAATATGGGAACCTTATATTTCAAAAACTTGGTGAATTAAAATGAAAATCCTTTCTAAAAAACAGTTTAACCTGAAAAATTTTATTTTATTAACAATTTTGGGATTATTTTGCTTTTCAATCAATACAGGTAACGCTCCAACCACTCCTAGTTTTATAGGACCGACCTATATGAATGCTAACATTTATCATAACTTTCTGGTTAATTTTACAACATCATTCGGACCAAATACCCGATATTATCCTCGCGAGATACAAATTGGATATATTCATCCTGATGGGTTACCACGATTAATTGTGGGGTCAAGCCAGTTCACAGATTTTTCGATGATGATTCTAAAGCAAGAATCCAATAATATCTTTAATTTTACCCATGAACGGACGTATACCTACTCGATGGACAATTATTCTTATTTTGAACCAATGCTTGTTTATGACTTTGATACTGATGGAGTTGAAGAGATTTTAGCTTTTTCAAGTAATATTCCCTCCATGATGTTATTTTTAGGTTGGAATGGGACTGAATATACATCTAAATGGTCGACAGAAGCTGGATTATTGGATATAACTAGTTCTGGAGCTCAAATTTATGATGTTGACAATGATGGTAAAGATGAATTAATCCATCATTCAAATTCCCAAACAAGAATCTATTCATGGGATCCAGGATTTATAAACTTCAAACTTGACACGATTTTAGAAGGAGGAGGATATCGATCTGTTGGTGTTGGTGATATTGATAATGATGGTGTTACAGAATTAATTACTGGAAAAACAGGTTCTGATTCTTCAATACGGATTTATAGCTATGATAAAGTAAGTTCTAGCTATCTAAAGGAATTTGAAACCAGTTTTTCTGGAAGCCTTCATTCAGCAGGATTTAATTCATTTTGCGTCACAGACATCGATAATGATGGAAATAAAGAGATTTATGCTGGAACACCAAATTATGCTCTTTCTGCTTATCCTATAGTGCGGTTCACTTGGAATGGAGCAAGTTTTTCAGCAACCAATTTATCTTTCGACACAGCAGCTCATTATGATATAGTAAGTGGTGATATTGACGGAGATGGACTTTCTGAAGTGGTTGTAGACAGAAATAGTGGTGCAAGTACCATTTTAGAGATTGCACCTAATGGATCAACAATTCTCCAATCCTATAATAATCTCAACGCATATCACCAATTTGTTTTATGGGATTTTAATCATGATGGAATTCTTGAGCTGTTAGCTGGTCCAAATAATTATTTGTCAAATGATCTAATTTATTCCGACCATGTTAGTAATTTACCCCCTGTAATTTACTCTACAGGAGACCAAATAATTCCCCTAGGAATTGTTGATAAAGAATTACAATTTAAAATCGTGACACGTGATGAAGGACAAAATTCAGTGTTCACTGATGATGTACTCACAATAAATAGTGCAAGTATAATTTCAGGGACTCCTATAATTTTCCCATTAGATACATTAAGCCTTGGTGTTCACAATTATACCTTAATAGCCAATACAGCCTATGGAGAGGCTAAAAGCATGATTTTGATTACGGTTGTTCAGACTGATTTAGAACCCCCAGTAATCCTCCCTGAAAATATTTATATTGCACCTTTTGACCCCAAAGAAGGAGAAATTATAGAAATTTCTGTAGATGTAACAGATCCATCTGGAATTTATGAAGTAAAATTGTTCTACAGTGTCAATGGTGGAGCTTGGATTAAATTGAATATGGTTTTCTTATCAGGGGATCGTTATTCAACAAATATTGGCCCATTTTCAGGAGGGGATATTGTTGAATTTTATATTGAAGCGTTTGATGACTCTCCGAATATGAACAAAGGCGCATCGGGGTTACATTTTATAAACATTAAAGATAAGATTAGTACTACAGAACCCACAACTCAATCCACAACCACTACTGAAGAATCTTCTACAACAACTTCACAGGAACCCCCTTCTTCCTCAGATGGTCAAGGTCTTACATTAACAACTCCCTTTGGATTTTCTCTGATCCATATAATTGTACTTGGAACGTTTCTATTTTTCTTACGTCGTAAAAGAAGTTAAATTTTCCTTTTTTTTCTTTTTTTATTCTAAGATGTCCCCTTATGCGTTTTTCATAAATTTTGATTGCTATTTGTTGATATAAGGAATCTTACATGATTTCTGAGAATGATTTTCCCTCATTCAGTAATTCTTGTACATGAAAAGAGTTTCTTTCAGGTTTAAAATATCTCACCAAGATTTATTTATTTACTCTCTAATCTATCTTTACCATCTTATAAGTAGGAGGAACTGCGTTTGCTAAAGTTTAATCCCTCTGCGTTTAATTTCTCAATCAAATCTCGTCTCTGCTGCTTCATGTTAATAAGCCTTATTATTTTCAACTTAAATATTTCAATATCAACTGGGAAATTACTAACTACTTCCCAAAGTGATGGATATTCTGTGATCCTAATGATTGGAGATGGAATGGGATCTGAACATGTTAAACTAGCACAATGGGTTGAGTCTGGACTTGCTGGTTTGTTAACAATGCAAACATTACCAATTCAAGGGCAGGTCACCACTTCTTCTGCAGACAGTTCAATAACTGATAGTGCTGCTGCAGCTACAGCTATGGCAACAGGTCAGAAAACAAAAAATAATTATGTATCAGTATCACCTTCAAATGAGCAGTTAAAAACTATTTTAGAGTATGCAAATGAGGTTTATAAATCAACAGGGGTAATAACAACCACTCAGGTTAATCATGCAACACCTGCTGCATTTTATTCACATGTATTATCCAGAAACAATTATAATGAAATTGAAACGCAATTAGTTGAGGATGCAAATCTAGATATCATATTAGGAGGAGGACGAAGCGCATTTACAGAATTAGAATTGACAAAAATGCAGTCTCGTGGTTATAATATTGTAGAAAATAGAACTGAGCTCTTAACAGCACAATCAAATAAAATAATAGGTCTCTTTACGCCTAGCGATCCCCCTTATGAACGTGTAAGAGATCGTACTCTTGTTCCCTCCTTAGCTGAAATGACTAGCAAATCCCTCGAAATTTTATCAAAAGATCCTGATGGATTCTTTTTAATGGTTGAAGGGGGTCAGATTGATTGGGCAGCACACGTAAATAATGCACCAAATGTTGCATTAGAAACTATTGAGTTTGATAAGTCGGTTAAAATTGCCCTTGATTATGTCCAAACTCACGAGAATACTATTTTAATAGTTACAGCAGATCATGAGACTGGAGGGTTAGCTGTGATCTCAGAAAGTTTAACCACCGCCCTACCTGCTGAAGAAAACACAGCTGAGGAAAATGAACAACTAAGAGTTGCACGAGCAGCGGAAATATATACTTTATTTAGTTCAACAGGACATACAGCAACAAATGTTCCTTTTTATATGTATGGAAGGACTCTAAGTCAATATAATAACTCTATTATTGATAATACTGATATATTCGAAATTACCAAAGCATTTCTATTCTCCGATTCAGGTGCTCCAGAGATAACCATTCACTCTCCATTAAATGATACAATTTATGGGACCAAAGTGGAAGTAATTCTGTCATTCAACGAGACACCTGCTTGGGTTGGTTATTCCATAAATGATAAATCAAATCTTACTGTTGAAACTACACAATTCAACCTTAACATCCCTGAAGGGACATATAGACTTAATATCTATGCGAATGACTCGTTTGGTAATTTAGGATCAGCCCAAGTCTGGTTTACATTTATTTTTTCTCAAACTACCATTACCTCTTTAACTTCCACTACTACTTCTGATACCACTTCGGGTTTTATATTCCTCCCTTCTATTCTTCTCATTATTTTAATTGATTTAGTTCGTCGCAAGTTGATAAAAAAACTTAGATTAACCAAACATTCCAATTTGTAAAACTCCAAAGTATCTTAAAACCATAAAGAAGAAAAAAACCTAAGATTAAAAGGAAGATTTTTGGAGAAATAGTTTCCTCTGCTAGAGATAATGGGACATGAAAAATAGTTCCTGAATATCGGGGAATACCCCAGGTATGAAGTCCAATATAACCAGAATAGAATAGAGTTGGACCAATAATCATTACTGCAAAACTTGGCCGTTTTTTTAGTATCCCAATGCCTAGGATTAAGAATAAAAATGCAAAAGAGAACTTTTCAAGTGTCCATTTCACGTCACCGCTTGCTAACATATCAAATAGTCCTGCTAAAGGCCAAACGAATTTTGCCCCCCAATTTGTGTAAGTAACTTCAGCTAATGGTATAGGAGCAGTGATGTTTACATAATAAATCCAACTTAAGGGAATAATTCCAAAAATAAGGATCCAACTGAGTTTTATATCCAGAAAATGAAGAAGATTAGAAATTTTTCCTTTTTGTTGAGGATTTAGATTTATTAAGGATTCAAAATTCTCTACAATTCTAGATAATGAAGAAATTCGATTTTTGAATACTGAATATAGGTATTTAAAAGTATTTATCAGAACAAGGAGAGGAAAAAGAGGGATAGCAATAAGACAACCTAGTGCCTGTAGAAAACCTTGATCTCGTACCTTTCGACCGAAATAAATTGCCATATACAAAAAGAAAATTAATGCTCCAGGATAACGAGCTAATGTGGTTAATGCTAACATAATTCCGGTAGTTGTATACCTTTTTTTTTCAAAAGTGTACCATGAAAAGATGATAAATGTTAGATAGACAGGCTCAGCATATGCTACAGTAGAGAATACAAGTGTTGTTGGGAAAAATGAGAACAATAAGGTAGCATTGATCGCCTTCACTTCAGAGAGATATAATTGAGAAACTAAATGAAAAAGAAAAGTAGAAGTTAATGAGAAAATATTAGCAACAATCACAGCAGCAATGGCAACAGGAATATTAATTTGAAAGAATTGACCAATATCCATTAAAATTCTAATAAAAAAGGGATAAAGCGGAGCAAAATTCCATACTCGTGTATCAGTTGGTCTTGCAGGATCGAAATATTGGCCATTTTCTGCAACCACTAAATAAAAATAACTATCCCAACGAGTGCCTAGGAGATCAAAAAAAGTATTACCAGTGTGAAATTGAGGTTCAAAATCACCAACTGAAAATCCTAGAATTTCAAATAATACAAGGAAAATAACTAGAATAATTGATTTAATGATAATAAAAAGAGCAAGAGAGGTTATTAAAGAGTGTTGGCGAATCCATGAAGATATTTTCTGAAAAATAGTTTCATCAAACTCCGAATTAGTTACCAAGCTAATCAAGATTCAATTCAGCCTCTTCTATAGAACGATTTGATGTAAATTTTGTTGTTAAATGTAATAAGCTACCTATTGGGATAATAAGCCAAAAAACTGCTAATAGATAGATAATACTAACACTTAATGCTAATTCCTCTGAAATTGATAAAAAGAATAATAATTGAGCTACCATGAATGGTAGTTGTCCTAACCCTGAAGCACTAGTAATGGAATTCCCAATTAAACCTGCAGATAATAAAATAAAAGTAGCCATCATGATAGTCATATCCAAGGACATTGAGAGCGATATAATCCAAAAAATTATTCCCTCTATTACCCAAATAATGATTGTACACCCTAGACCTACCCCTAATGCCTTCTGGTTCTGAAATAAAAGTGTCAAATGGTTTGCAAGCTCTGTTGCAGTTTCTTCTTCATTTGTTATAACTCGTTTTTGAAGAATATTAGCTATTCGATTTAGGATACGAATTATTAATTTCCCAGTTTTAGGTCTGCTTAATAATACTAAAAAACATAGAAATCCAATTACTATTCCAATACTCATTATGAGCATTCTTAATACATCAGTAATTTCTAGGAAGGTTTCAAATCCTAAAAATGATAAAAAGAAAAATATTAATCCAAGCATAACACAAACATCAAAGGTCCTTTCAAGGACAACTGTAGCAAAAGAGGATAATAGAGGGTAATTGGTCTTTTTTGAATATTCATATGGTCGGTATAATTCACCCATTCGAAGAGGAAAAACGTTATTCAATGAAAAGGAATAAGTTATGAGCGTATAAATATTCCATAGGCTCAAAGAGTTCCTTTCAATTATATTTAGTGCTTTAAGAAATAATGTCCAACGATAGGTTCGGACAACTAAGCTAAAATAATATAGCAAAATACCTATGGTTACTAACAAAAAATTTGCTTTTAAAATTGATTTTATAATCACGTCTACTCCTAGAGATAAAATGTATAAAGCTAAAAGGAAAAATAAAGATGCTGTGATTATAATATTCTTTTTATCTAGTTGTAATTTATATTGAGTAAGATGTGTCTTCATCTTTAATAACCCATGTTACCCGACCCATTTATGATCATGACTAATTTCAAGGACTGAATCTTTTGATAAACCAGCCAGTTTAAAAGCACATTTTCTCCCGTGGAGTAAAGCTAAATCCATATTTAAATACTGAAATGTTCCTGTTCTTCCTATCAGTTCTAAATTTTCAAAACGGGATAGAAAAGCCAGAATAGTTGTTAAATTCTCCTGAAAATTGAGATCAAATATAGGATAGGCATGGGTTATCCGTTTTACAAACGATCCAATTACTTCTGGTTCATTAACAAATTTTAGTTGAATTAATTGAGATTTCACCTTTTCAATAATGTCTTCATCAGACATCATCCAAATATTATCCCCTTGATTACACGTAATTTCAGCGGCAATAGCTGTTTTATTTGGAGGACACATTTCACGTCCATATTTAGAGGGTTCGCTAATTCTAACAAAAAGAAATTGATCCTCTGGAAAGTATAGCCAACTATCTTGAAGAGCTTCTGGTTTATTAAGCATAATTCCTACTAAGATGAGGTCTCTATAAATTAATTTTTGTGCAGCAGTTTTCACTTCACTTGGAACAGCATCTCCCATAGCAGCTATTAAATCAGGAAGGGGGATAGAGCTAACAATATTATCAAAATTTTTTATTTTATCACCATTAGAAAATTCTATTGAATTTATTTGTCCATCATTTATTGAAATATGTGTTAATTCAGAATTACATATAATATTATGACCATTAGTAGTAATCTTCTCAGCCATTAGATCTGATAGTACCTGAATACCTCGTGAAGGATAATAAAATTGTTTATAAAGCGTTAAGGCGATTTTAGATTCGGGACTAGGAGGCAACAAACTATTTTTTATAATCGAAAGAAAACTAGTTGCTTTAATACGTTCCGCAGCCCATATTGAGGAAATTGTTCGTGGTGAAATTCCCCATGCTTTCTGTGTGTAATCACGAAAAAATAAGTTATATAAGACTGACCCGAATCTAAATTTAACCCAATCCTCGAAATTATCAATAATTTTTCTTCTAGCGTAAAAATAGCGAAAAAATGCATACCAATAAGTTATTCCTGCTTTTATTGTTAATGAAAATGGCATTTGAAGAAGTGCTGTGAACGGTTTGATTGGATAATCAAAGTACCTCCCTTTCAGAAAAATATGGCTACTCCGATTACGTTTTTCAATATAACCAATTCCAATGATCTCAAAGAAAAATGCTTCAATTTCCTTTTCTCGCGTTAGAAATCGATGTCCACCAAAATCAAACCCAAAATCCCCATAAGCTGTCTTGATCCATATTGTCCGTGATAATCCTCCGATTTGATCTTCTTTCTCATAAATTATAATTGGTTTGTCTAGTTTGGCTAGTTCGTACCCACAAGCTAGTCCTGCTAATCCTGCACCAAGAATTATTGTTCTAGGGGAATTATTCATAATAAACCTACCAAAATATACTGATTTGGAGTAAAATGATAAATCAAATCCTTTTTTTCAAAAATGCATGTTAATAAATCGTTCCATTTCTTTAATAATGTATGAAAAAAAGAAATATTTTCTACTTAAAGAAATATCCTCTATAGGATGAAAATATGGAAGTCAGGAACTAATATCTGATCTCCTAGTTAAATGAAAAGAAAATGTAAAATTAATTATTTAAACCAACAGTTTGTTCTGGAATGTCAAATGCAAGGCCAGGAATTTCAAAGTCCAAAATTTTAATATTAATAGTAGTGTCCATAATTAAGGATTCTGCTAATAATTAAAAATTCTGTTAAATTTTAGCTTTTTTATTTACTCATTTGTATAACGTGAGAATGTGTAGCTATTTAACTTTGATTAATGGAATAAGCTTCCTCATGATCTTTTTTTCAGCTTTTCTCAGATGTTCTTCATAGGTCCTCCGACTAATATTCATTTCTTCTGCAAGTGAATCAACAGAGACATTACGAGGTATATCATAATATCCTTGGTCATAAGCTTTTGTAATGGCATTGTATTGCTTGTCGGTCAAATCCTTTCTAAATTCTTCAACATATAATGAAACTATTTTTGGATCTTCAACATCTTTCAAGGGAGCTAGACTCAATATTTCAATAGCTGCAGTTGGATCAGTTTTTTTATATTCTGTCATAAGATGTTGAACATTATCTAATGTAACTATTAATTTCTGGATTTCTATTCCTGCTAAATATTTGACTGGTGGTATTTGAATACATCCAAATTTTTCAGGAATATTAATAAAAGGCAGCTGGTCACATTCACAGTGTTTGATCACAATCTGGGTTTGTTCTTCAATAGGAAAAACCTTTAATACCATCCCCAGTTCATTACTGATCTCTCCAACTGTTTTTTCGACTTCATCTGCCTCTCCTCGCAATTCAAGAACATCATATTGAGAATTACACCAATGGAAAATTTCAAAAGAAGAATATTTCTCTGAAAACATTGAAAACGGACAATTATGTTTTATTTTAAGAATTAATGTATAAAGCATAAATTATCATCTAAATAATAAGAATAAATTAACATTTGAAAAAATTTTATACCTCCCATTGGAGGTAGTAAACTCATTTAAATCACTGCCTTTGTATTTATCATGTCAGAAATAACACGAGCTCAATTTTTTTTGCTTTTAAGCACCTTCATCTGGGGATTAACACCAATTTTCGTTGGAGTTGCCTTAGAGAATTGCACACCTTTATTTATTATGATGATGCGTTTTGGGATAGCTGTACTAGTGATGAGTGTATTTTTACCAGAGATAAAACGAAGAGAAGGCCTATTATTTCTAAAGAATAGAACTTGCATCTTAATTGGCTGGCTAATCTCAGCTGGCTACTTGACCTCGACTATAGGACAAAATTTGACCACCGCGGGTCTAGCCACACTCATATCGACTGGTTATATCATCATGGTTCCATTTATGTCGTGGAAAATAAGAAATACTTCAATTAATAGAGAAATTATTTTATTAGCCAGTACTGCTTCACTGGGCATGTTTTTCATTTCATTTGATGGAAAATGGGAAAATTTTTCTAATATAACCAGTTTAGGCACGATATTCTTGTTGGTTGCAGCTTTTTCTTGGGGACTAAATATTGTGATTTCTGATAAATTTATGATGGTTATAAAAAGCCAAGAGGGGAAATTTGATTATCTAAGTTTTTTATATGCCAGTATTGTACATACATTTCTTCCACTTCTTTTCTTATCAATATTTGAGTCCCCTCCAAACTTTCAGATTTTTCTTCAAACAATTCCTATTTTAGTATTTTTAGGTGTCTTTTCAACAATCGTTACGTTTGGGTTATATCAATATGCATTATCTGAGATGGGTTCCCTTAAAACAACTTTCTATTTAATATTACAGATTCTTGTTCCTTTTACTTATGAAATTTTTATATTAAATCTGTTCTATTCAGGTTGGGTGATAGTAGGAGGCATTATAATTCTATTAACAATGATATTACTTGAAACACACAGTTTACAACGTATATTTTCCTTTTT
>JAEOUE010000261.1 GCA_016839515.1 Candidatus Hodarchaeum mangrovi | reverse complement strand
TTCCTAGAAAAAACCATTACTTGCTTAGGTGTAAGATGCAGTTGTGCACGGAAACCAACAATTTTTGGTTGAACAATAAGCTCTGGATAAGCTTTTAGAGCTTCTATAGCTGAATCAACCTTTGAGGCAAGCATTGATTTGAGAGGACGTAGAGGAACGGGAGATATTAGAGTTAAATCAGTACGAAGGTTTGAAGCTTGAAGTGCTACCTCACCAAGATCACTTAACAACATAAAAGCATATCGTACCTCTCCTTTATCACGACCAAAGGCCTCAGCTATGGCATCCAGTAGCAGGCCTTCTCGAAAACCTGTCCGAGTATCCGATGTTATTATTCTTGCTAAATATTTCCCCTCAAGAGGAGTACAACGGGTCAGGATGGTCAATAAATCCTTCTTTTTCTGTTCTGTAGACCCTTGTCCAGTATAAGAAGCTAGTTCTACAAAAAACTCCTGAATGGCAGTAATAGTGAGGGGAGAAAACTCTTGACTCTTTGTGAAAAAAGTATCCAGTCGTTGTGTTTGTGGTTTGCGGTTTTGTAACGCATACTCTACCAAAGTTCCGAAATCTGCATATTGAGTATAAACCGCTCGTAATTCCTTACTAGAATGCTTTGTAATATTTTTAATGACAGCAAAAAAAGTATTTCCACCAAACTGGATTTTTTGAGAAGAAAGTCGAGAAAATGGTCTCCCAGAGGCATAGTAACAGATAGCTGGTAGCTCGTCTTTCGATAATTGGCGGAGAAAATTAGCAAAGAGAGAGATTTTTTCGTTTTTTTTGGTAGTTGACTGAATTTCTTCCATAATTTGGCAATACTGGATAAAAAGCATACTGTTTAACAGAGACTAATGATGTTCGTTTAAAGGTATCTTTCTTTAAGCAATCAATCTACAACTACCTTAAAATGAAAGTTTTTAACTGCTTGAAATTAACTAGACGCTATTAGGACTTTATCTTAATAGAGGCTTTCAATTATGATTTTTCGCGAAGCTACTATAGAGGATCAAGATATTATTCGAAAAATTATTCGATACGCCTTTAATAATAAATCTAATGAATATCTACCCCCTGATACAAAAGAACCTCCCAAAATCTCTTATAAAATAAAAGATTATGTCTCAGAGGAAAATGGAAATATAACAGCATTAATAGGTGTAATCGATTTTCTGCAAAACATCCGAGGATCATTTGTTAAAAGTGCAGGACTCTCTGCAGTAGCATGTCGGCCTGAATATAGAAGAAAAGGTCATATAACACAATTATTTACATATATTTTTTCTAAAATGTATAAAGAAGGATATATTGTTTCGTGTTTATACCCATTTGACTATCAATTCTATGAAACTCTTGGTTATGGCCAAGCTGATCAATTGTATGCTTATACATTAAAAACTAGTGACATCATCCAACGACCGACTCCTAATCGGATAATTCAAGAAGATTTTGACCCTAATTTCCCTAGATGTCATCCAATATATGATAAATTATCTAATCAGATATCTGGTCTAGTGAAACGTCCTCCCTATGTGTGGAAAAATCTTTATAGCTGGTATTGGCAACAAAAGGGTTATCAATTTATCTGCCAAGACCTAGAAGGAAATGATGTTGGATATATTATACTAAGATTTGAAAAAAAAGTATCAGATCCAGAAGAGACAGAGAAAATTGTTGTAAGCGAATTAGTCTATAATGATCCTGAAACGAAGCAAGCTCTTTTAAATTTTCTTGCAAACCATGATTCTCAGAGCGAGTATGTTCAATTGGCACCTTATGAACAAAACTACCTTCCTTATTTGAAATCACCTCGTATGAAGAAAAATGAGACAATAGCGAATTCGATGATCAGAATTATTAATTTTCAAGCTCTTATGACTGAACTGAAATTTCCACCTGAGTTAGATACTAAAATTACTCTTGAAATAAAAGATCCTACAACCCAATGTCCATGGAATAATCAAATTATTGAGTTAAGGATTCAAAATGGAACAATTACCTTAACATCCAGTAAAAATTCTCCTGATATTAGACTAGGAATAAAAGAATTAAGTCAAATTGTTATTGGATTTCACGCACCTCAAGAACTAGCTGAGATAGGAAAAATCCAGGGATCGGATAAAGCAATAATGAGTTTTGCGGAAATTTTTCCAAAGAAGGTGACAGCACTTCGGGATTACTTCTAAAAGATAAAAGTCAGATTAATTTGATTTTACATTATTGAAATTCATCTGTTTATTAAATTCGCCCATAATAATTTCCGACTTGGCTAATCGTCCAATTTCAGCCAGAATTTCTTGGCCTAAAGGAACAGGAGTCACCTCACTCCAAGGAGTACCTGGTAAAGGCATAAGATAATGAAGTCGTACCTTAGATTTCCCCCGAAATTGACGGATCAAGTCGAGTGTCTCCCATTGATCTTGAATTGTCTCACTTGGTGATCCTAAGATAAAATCAAAGATTGGAATATAATGCTGTGAGGTTATTAAATCAAATGCTCTAAGTCCATCAGCTACCGTATGTCCTCTCCGCATTTCAGAAAGAATCCGATCTGATCCGCTTTGAAATCCAACAGAAATATATTCATTCGTTGTTTTTTCAAATAATGACAAGGTTTCTTCATTTAAATATTCAGGCCTAACTTCAGATGGGAAAGTTCCAAAAAACAGTCTGACTTCATTTGAGGTAACTTGATCAACCAATTCTTTTAAGACAGGAAAGTTGGGAACCCCTCTTTTCTTTTCCATATAACCTAAAGAATTAGGTGCAATAAAACGAATGTCTACACTTTCTTTTAGAGGACTGAAATGGTCTATATAATGTTCAACGATTTTCTGAATCATTTGTATCGAACGAAAACGTGGATTCCCATACATGTAGGGAACCTGACAAAATCGACATCGAAAAGCACAACCTCGCATTAATTCAATGGGAGGATGAATGGCGAAACGTGAATCTGAAGAATAAGGACAGAATTGGTTAAGATCGATTTTTGGCCGTTCCTCAGTTATAATAATTGAACCAGTCTTATCAATAAAGGCAATACCTGGAAAATCATGAAACAATGAATAATCCATCTGGGATTCGAATAAATTAGATATCAATTGAGGGTATGTGACCTCACCTTCACCCACTACAACAATATCTGCTCCCATTTTTAAGATTTCAGCAGGATTACCAGTAGCTTGAGGACCTCCAATAATGGAAACAAAATTTGAAGATTGAATCTGGTTATTAATCTGTTTGAGGTGCTTTTCTAATCGGGGTAAAGTCATATTACGGGTTGATTCGCTATAAATAACTTGATAACCATCCTTTAATGTACCTTTAATCTTTGAAATAATATTTCCCTTAATAATTTCGAAATCAATATTATGTTGACCTAAACTAGCAGCAAGAGCACCTAAGGAGTACCAAGTATTTTTATCCCAATGTAACAAAACTCTTAAATTTTCAAAACTCATATAGATGAAATCTTCCCACAATTAGATTCTATAGTTATTGGTATCGCAATGACAATGTCTAATGAAAAAATATTAAATCTCTTTAATGAAACTTGTCCTCTGAAAAAAATCAGAATGAATTTAAGATGTTCGATAAACCGTCTCTATCGGTTATCTTGGGTAAGAGTAAAATCTTTTAATGGATAATATGACTCAAAAGAAAACCATAATAATCGTTCCCTTGGTAGCTCAGCCTGGTAGAGCCCCCGGCTGTAGGCATGGTTTCCACTCCTTGGATGATTCGATGAAAAGGAAGTTAGTAGGGCTTCTGCAGATACCGGGTTGTCCCGTGTTCAAATCACGGCCAAGGGATTTTTTTATATATTCAAAAGACAGGGAGTGAATTATGGTCTGAAAAGTCGAATAAAACAGATT
>JAEOUE010000260.1 GCA_016839515.1 Candidatus Hodarchaeum mangrovi | reverse complement strand
ACCATACCACACCAAATAGGGGAACTGAATAATTTAAAATCGTTATATCTTCATAAGAATGACTTAAAAGAGATACCTGAAAGCATTGGAAATTTAGAAAGACTGCAAATTGAACTAAATATAAGTAACAATAGATTGACATTTTTACCTGATAGTATTGGACGACTTAAGCGATTGAAGAGGTTATGGGTTCATTCTAATCAATTAGAAACGTTACCATCGTCAATTGGAGATTTAAAACAGTTAGTAAAACTTGGGGCTAATAATAATCAACTTGAATCAATCCCAGATATTTTTGATTCTCTTAAGTCCTTAACTTACCTAGGCTTAAGTTGGAATCACCTCTCAGAAATTCCAGAAAGTGTGGGTAATCTTAGTAATCTAAAACAATTAGATTTAAGTAATAATCAACTAACTGAGCTCCCAAACTTCATTAAAAATCTAGTTAATCTAAGAAGAATTAACATTCAAAATAATCCCATGAAAATATCTACTCCTCTTATGGTTGAATTGGAAAAATCAGGACGTAGAATTGTGAAATAACTAATATATTAGGAGGAGGAGGAATCTTCTGTTCTTGAGATTACACTTATCGAGATATTTTTCAAACCTGCTATAGATCTTAATTTCTTAATGAATTGTTTGATATTTTGAGCGGTATCATCAACCATTAAATTTTCTAAACACTCCTTTCCCTCCAAATGGAAATGATTAGAAAATGTAATATGCGATTCATGTTGAGCAGAGATGAATTCTTTAACAACTATTGAATCATCATGATTATAGACAACTGAGACAAGTGTAACGACACGAGAATCATTAGGAATATGTTCTAGAGCTCTTTCAGACTTAAAAAACGCTTGCAAGGCGTCTCTGATCATTTGAGATTGATTTTGATACCCTAAATCAGTCACCTTATTTGAGATTAGACTTTTTAATTCAGGCTCACAACTAAAAGTAATAGTTTCTCGATTTCCTTTTGATGCCAAATAATTTCACTCCTTAATTAAATTCTTGGTTGTAAAAATCTTCGTACAAATTAAAATCTCCAAAAATTTTCCCTTTCTTCAGTAAAAGAATTCGATCAGCCTTCTTCATCATATCAAAATCATGACTAATTACAATCACAGTATGATTCTGTTTTAAGTGTATAATTAGATCAATTAAACGTGGTTTTGACCAAGGATCAATCCCAATTGTTGGTTCATCGAGAACAATAATCTTTGGTTTCATAGCAAGAATACCAGCTAGCGCTAAACGTTTCTTTTCACCGAAGGAGAGATTAAATGTGATTCTCTCTGCTAAATTTTCAATCTGAACATCTTGAAGTGCTGCTTTTACGCGCAGATCCACTTCTTCAGAAGAGAAGTGCATATTTCGTGGACCAAATGCAACATCATCATATACCTTGGGGAAAAATATTTGTTCATCTGGGTTTTGAAACACGACCCCTATTTGCTTTTGGATTTCCCGTCGATTCTTACTTGAGACTTGATGCCCAAAAACTCTTACGATACCTTCTGTGGGAGTTAAAAGCCCATTAAAGTGTTTAATCAAAGTAGTTTTCCCAGAACCATTAGGTCCTGCTATTAGAGTTAGCTCCTTTTCTCTAAAGCTAATAGAAATATCTTCAAGAACTTTTATAGACTTCGTATATTGAAATGATAGATTATCAATCTCTAAAACATTTTTTGTATTAAAATTTCGGTGATTTTTATCAGAACCATTATTAGTAATCATAGAATTCCTCCAAATAAAGTATGAATCGACGTTTGCCCAAACATCAATATAAAAAAACAATAAATAACTGTAAATAAAAAAAATAGTCCACCAAAGATCGTGTATGGTTGTTCAGGATGGGATATCTTTCCATTAAACCCTCTTGCGGCTAAAGTTGCTGATATATACTCAGATCGTTTAAATGAACGAGCAAGTGCAGCACCTAGTATATTTCCAATAATCTGAAAGGATTTAAAGCTTAAATGTAACTTTTCACCATATAAACGATTAGATCGAGCTTCCAAAACACGAGAGAATTCTTCTTGCATCAAGGAAAAGAATCTAAATGTAAGAAAAAGTAAATTGGTTAATAAAGAGGGCATCTTAAGGTCATCAAGCCCGTAAATTACCTCGAAAAAACTTTCTTCAGAATTTATGAAAATTAATATGACTAAAACCATAAGAAAGCTACGTATGCTAAAAAATAATGCCATAGAAACATTATTATGGTGAGTAGAATATAGAAAATTCCCAAATAAAGTATCCGAGGTATTAAATGTCAAAAAAACTACTAGAGTAAACGAAAGAATTATTGGAAGTGTTTGGACAAATTGTTTTAGAATGATCTTTCTAGGTTGTAAGAGGAGACTAAAAACAATTATATAAAGAAAAAACCATTGAAGTTGAGTAAAATCTACTAGTAATGAACCTACTGCTATTATTAAAAAAATTGAAAGGATTTTACTCCTCACATCAATATTTAGAATAGAATTTCTTAATTTAGAAGGATAATGAACATGATGATCCGAATAAGGCAATATAGAACCGAATCCTATGAAGAAATGCTTTTCCTGGTATATTTAATATAAAAAATAGGAACTAAGAAGATTCCTATTGTAA
The DNA here is from genome assembly GCA_016839515.1 of Candidatus Hodarchaeum mangrovi. Taxonomy (GTDB): domain Archaea; phylum Asgardarchaeota; class Heimdallarchaeia; order Hodarchaeales; family Hodarchaeaceae; genus Hodarchaeum; species Hodarchaeum mangrovi. The sequence continues at coordinate 1,508 of JAEOUE010000260.1, read as the reverse complement.
TTATTACCCCAAATATTGCAGAGATTATGATTGAAAGAAATTTATTATTTAAAATTTGAAATAGTAAAGAATTTTCACCGCCATAATCAGAAAATAACCCAAGATCAAGCGAATTTCCCTCAGGATTATCGTTAACTTTAGAAACTGCACTTTCTAGGCCGTCAGGATTTGGGTCAGCAAATGGAGTTATTAAAATTAACCCTAGCAGCAGAATTATTGTTCCTAATAAATATTTTTTGTTAATGTGATGCGTATAATTACCTCCTTAATAAAGGAAAAGAAAATGATGGATTATTTACTTCTAGAAACACATCCATTTCAATTGTATTAAAATAAGCAACAATCACACATGTAATTACACCTTCTCCAATACCAATTATGAGATGATAAAAAAGCATAATAGGTAACACTTCATAAAAGGTGACAAAAGAGCTAGAATTTAATATAGGAATACCAATTTCAATAGCTGCAAAGAATGACGCAATACAAATAGAAAGAAAACTAGCTAGAAATACTCCACCATAATATTTAATTTTCATCCGTGAGCTTTTCTTTGGGTCTGTATTCACCATCATGAGACGAATAATGAAATATGCACAAAAAACACCAATTATCCCCATATTAAAAATATTGGCACCCATCGCAAGAATTCCACCATCACCGAAAAGAAAAGCTTGGATTATTAATACAACAGAAATCACCAACATTCCTCCCCATGGACCTACAATTGATGTAGCTAAAGCTGCACCCAAAAAATGACCAGAAGTACCACCAAAGACAGGAAAATTCAGCATTTGAGCTGCGAAAATAGTACCAGCAAGAACAGCCATATAGGTAATTCTCCTTTCATCTACATGCTTCATTTTTCTAATACTAATGAATAATCCAAGTAACGTAAAAATCCATGTAATAATCAGAAACGCTGGATCAATCCAACCGTCTGGAATGTGCATAATAGTTAATCTCCAACCATAATGTAGAATGAAGAAAAATAAAAAAATGTATTACAAACAAGGCAGTTTTGTCTTACAGCAAACCCCTCAGTGATAACGAATAAAACATTATCGTTTTGATATTAAGCATTTTTCTTCAAATAGAAATTCATTCCCTTGATGAATTCCTCAATCTCTATAACAATTCCCAGTTTAAAAACTATAATATCTTCCGTGGGATCCACCGAGGTACATTTTTCTTGTATTCCAGATAATTAGCTTTTAAAATGCGTTCCAAGTCTTTTTCTTCATATTGTGCCATTTGGTCAAAGAGATATATGATGATAAGCCAAAAAATAAATGTTATTATGGAAATTGACAAAACAATAAATCCAAGATATATAACAAGAAAACTGAGATACATCGGATGGCGGACATAACTATACACACCTTTAGAAATTGCTTGATTATATTCCGAACCACCAAATATCAAATTATGGGACTTTACACCTAAAAAAACTCCCAAACCAATACATGCAGCAAAAATGAGAAAACGAATCAGGAATGGAATTAATT
>JAEOUE010000341.1 GCA_016839515.1 Candidatus Hodarchaeum mangrovi | reverse complement strand
AGATTTTGCTTCATAGCAGCGTGAATATACTCTTTTGCCTGAGTTCCGATTGAAAAACCAATATCGTAATTATTTCCTCTAGCTTTAAATATCGGTAAATAGTTTTCAATATCTAAATAAGTTATAATTAGCTCACCACTTTCAAAATTGGTTCTATCTAAGGTAATTTAGTTAAATGAGAATAGATTTCTGGACGACGATCCTTTAAAGTATTATAAACAAATGCTCTTGTATTATTTAGACCCTTACCAGTAATAGTTGTGGATACTAAATATTCTCCAATTTCATCATTAGGACTTTCTGCTATTAGTTTTCCGTCTGGTCCAAAAATTAAAATTCCTCCAGATAGAAAGTATTCCATGGGACCTAAATCATCTAATTTCATCCTTGTAGGCCATGGTTCTCCTTTCTCTACTCGATAATCTTTAATATGACCCGCACCAACGCAGGCTATACTATAAACAACATTTGCTCGTGCTGCGAATTGTAGATCGATGCTTACACTCTTTTTCCAGTCATGAATTGCTTTTTGTTCGGTAGTTATATCACCTGTTTTGAATGGAGTAAAGCCAAAAGCATAAGGGCTTAATATTATGTCACAACCTTGAGTGGCATAACAACGATATACTTCTGGGAATGAATTATCATAACATATAGCAATCCCAACCTTAAAATCTCCAACTTTGAAAATTGGAAAATGATTCCCAACTCCCCAATTAAAGTTTTCAGGAAAGGGAGAGTGTGTTTTACGATAATATCCCATGACACCCTCTGGTCCAATTAAAATATGTGTATTAAATATAGAATTACTGTATTCCTCTGCTAAACCAACAGCAGCTACTATTCCTCCTATCTTTGCGATCTCATTTAACAATATATTGATGGATTTCCCATTAAGAGGTTCAGCTACTGAAATTAATTCCCGCGAATTCCAATATCCGGTAATATTCAATTCAGGAAATAGCAAAAGTTCTATCTCTTGCTCTTTTGCTTTTTTAATCCATGATATTGTGTTTTTAACATTTTCTTCAGAATTACCAGGAAGACTTTTCATGGAAACCGCGCCAATCTTTAACTTTGCCTCATCTTTCATTTATTATTCTCCCCGACAGTATAGTTTTATATAAACCCATTTTGTTTTTCAATTGAATATAATGATTTTTCAAAGATAGATAAAATTTCATCAATTTCTTCTTTACTTACTTTAAAATATGGACCTAACATTACCATATCTCCATCATACATCCCTTTTGTACATCCCGAATGCGCTAACAAAAATAAATTATTCTTTTTTGCTTCTTTTTGTAATTGGAGATGAAATGCATTTGGTCTGCTTATTGTGGGAGGCGCAATTAAAGGAGAATCAATCGTCTCTTTAGTATCTTTATCCCGAACAAATTCAATTCCCATTAATAATCCTTTTCCACGAACATCTCCCATTGTTGGGTGTTCTTTTTGGATTTTATTCATCTCACCAAACATATACTTACCCATATTTTCAACATTCGCAATAAGATTATATTTCTGGTAATAATCTATAGTTTTTGAAATTACAGTTGCTACCATAGGATTATTTGCCCATGTATAACCTGCTGGAAGGACTCCATGGGCATCCTCTAATTTTTTATAGATTTTAAGCGATGATAATACTGCTCCCGCAGGAAAATATCCTCCTGCTAATCCCTTTCCTAATACAAGAATGTCAGGAGGAACCTTAAAATGCTCGTATCCAAACCATTTTCCAGTCCTTCCACATCCAGAAATTATCTCATCATAAATAAGAAGAACATCATATTTTTTACAAATTTCCCTAATTCTTTTGAAATAATCTTCTCGAGGTACTGCTGCACATAAACTTGTTCCAGAAATAGGTTCTGCTATAAAAGCTGAGACATTTTCATGACCTTGTACTAAAATCTCATCTTCTAACGCTTGAGCACATTCTAGATTACATGAATTTGGTTCTTTATTAAACCAACAACGATAACAATATGCTGGTGGCACATGGCTAGTATTATGAAGATAGGGTATGAAAGCTGCCCTTCTCTTAACAAAACCCCCCGCCGATAATGTAATCATTGTATTACCATGGTAAGACAACCATCTTCCAATAATTAAAGTTTTGGTCAAATTATTATTATAAATATGATACATTCTTGCGAGTTTGATGGCAACTTCCACTGCTTCAGAGCCACCACACATCAATAAAGCCTTATTCATATCGCCATTAGTTAGTGTACATAATTTTTCACAAGCTTCTTTTAAAATGGGAGAGTAGCCGTAGCCTCTATGAAGAAATGCAAGATTTTTCATTTGCTTTTCTAAAAACATTCCAAAATCTTCCAAACCATGACCAAGACTATTCGTCACAGGACCACAAGATGCGTCAATAAATTTATTTCCTTGATCATCAAAAAGATACATACCTTCCCCTCGTATGAAAGTTGGATATATTTCACCGGGGAGTTCATCAAAAACATTATTTTTTACTCTTTCTTTCATAATTTTCATCTTATTTCTTTATTTTCTTTTAATTAAAATGATGGCTTATAAGTGGCATTCTTAAATAAAAAATCCTTAATAGTTTTTAAAGCATAAGCACGGTAATTTTCTCTTGGAATTAATTTTTTATCCCCATTATTTATTGGATCTATAACTTTTGCTTTAAATTTTAGATGTGTTTCTGCCTTAATTTCTCCAAATATCATAGACCAAAGTTGATAAGTAAAAAGATCAATATCATCCACTTTTAATTCACCATCATCTATTGCAACCTCAATAATATCTCTAAAATGAAAAAATCCGTGCCTAAAATCATATGATTCTTCAATTGGACCAGAACTTTTAGAAGGTGGAATCATAGCTACAAATAAGAATAGAAACATTGAAAAATCACTTCCCATTTTGTCGATCATTGCTGTTGCTAATTTATAGATTAATTCAAGATTCGTTCCATTATGATTTTCGATAATAGATTCAATTATTTTATCATGTTCTTCTCTATAACTTGACCTTACTGCTATCCATAACTCTCTTTTACTTTTAAAATAATTATAAAGATTGGATTGCTCCATATTCAAACGCTTTGCTATAGAGTTCATACTAATAGTCTGAAAATCACTTTTTTTATACATCTCTTTAGCAGTTTCTATTATTATTTGATATTGAGCTTCCTTCTTTTCTGGAGCTCTTGCTCGAGTTTTTCTTCCCATTTTTTTTCATTCTCTTCTTTATTTTTTTAGGATTTTTCTATTCAAATTATAATTATCTATTTATCACACAAACTAAGGTGATTCTCACTTAATTGAACATAATTTGGGGTTTTTGTAGTGCATAAATTATTTTTTGTAGATTTAAAACAGCGCGGATGAAACTTACATCCAGAAGGTGGATTTATAGCACTTGGTACTTCTCCTTCTAAAATAATACGATTTTTTGCAGTATCCTCAAAAAAGTCAGTTCTTGCAGATAAAAGTGCTTGAGTATAAGGGTGATGCGGATTAGTAAAAATTTCCTCAGTCTTTCCTATTTCTACAAAATCTCCCAAATACATAACAGCAACTTTATCGGCTATGTTCGAAACCACTGCCAGATTATGAGTAATAAATATAAATGCATAATTGAAGCTTTTTTGAAGATTTTTTAGGATATTAAGAATCTTTGCTTGTACCGAAACGTCTAATGCCGAGGTTGGCTCATCTAATACTATCAGATAAGGATTACCGATTAAAGAACGCGCGTTAATTATTCTTTGTTTTTGACCTCCTGAAAATTCATGAGGAAATCGATCAAGATGCTCAGGTTTTAATGATACTCGTTCCATCACTTCTAAAACTTTTCTACGTAGAACTTTTTTGTTTGTAATTCCATAAAGATTACGAAGAGGTTCAGAAATTATATCTACCACCTTCATTCGTGGATTAAGAGAAGCTTCAAGATCCTGAAAAACCATTTGAATTTTTCGTCTAATCTCACGTGGAAAGTGTTTACCTAAACTTTGCTTTTCAAAGATTATCTCTCCACTCTTTCTTGGAATCAAACCCAAAACAGTGCGCGCAACAGTTGATTTACCACATCCGCTTTCTCCAACTATGCCAAATGTTTCACCAGTTTTTAGTGAAAATGAAATACCATCCACTGCTTTAACTTCAGCGATCTTTTTCCTGAAAAAGCCTCCGTAGATAGGAAATGCTACTTTTAGATTACCCACTTCTAAAATTGTTTGATTAGGTTGTATTTTAAAATCATCTATAAATTCCGGTATTTTTATCAACCGATAAGAGATTAATTTTGTTGAGATCCCTATCACTAAATTAATTATTATTGAAACGGGATATACCCATTGAATTGTTTGAATAAAATCAGTTTGGAAAAGTAAAAAAACAATAAGGAGAAAAGACACTCCCGATAAACTTGTAATTGAAATATTTAACCACAATACCTTTTTTGAGAGAATTTGAGTTTTATCTCCAATATTAGATATAAAAATTGCTATTCCTATCGTAAATAGTATTGCTAAACTAAAAAAGAACAATGAACTTATGAGTGGAGGTATTGGTATTGCCATATTCATTCATTTCATACTATTTTTTAATTCTTCAACTTAATTATTTTTTTTATTATAAAGATGACAAGCAATAAAATGCCCGGGTTTGTATTCTATTAATTTTGGAGGGGTATTTATACAAATTTCACTAGCATTCTCACATCTAGGGTGAAAGTGACATCCTTTTGGGAGATATATTAAATTTGGAACAACTCCAGGAATCTCAGGAAAATCTTCTTTCGATTTCCCCACTCTAGGGATTGTTGAAATTAATCCTCTGGTATATGGATGTAATGGTTCTCTTTTAAGTTCATCTAAATTTGCGTACTCCATTATTTTCCCACTATACATCACTGCCACCTCATCACACATTTCAGAAATAATTCCAAGATCATGGGTTATTAACAAAATAGATGTTTGATATTTCTTTTGAAGCTCCTTTAATAACCGTAAAATCTGTGCTTGAATTGTTACATCTAATGCTGTAGTTGGTTCATCTGCTAATAAAAGCTGAGGATTACATATTAATCCCATTGCAATCATAATCCGTTGCCTCATTCCTCCACTTAATTCATGTGGATATCTATTTATTATTTGTTCTGGATCTGGAATACCTACAGCTCTAATCATATCAATTGATTTATTTTCTGCAATAGCATATATTGAGCTTAATACCTTCAATTGACCTAGTTTTTTATATTTTTCTTCTAATTCTTTATTAATCTCTTCTTTTGATTTACCCATCGAAATCTCTTGAATTATTCCTTTTTCTATTAAACTTTCGTTTAGATTTCTTATTTCTTCCTCAATTTTAGCTATCTTTTTAGTATTATGCCTTACTTCCATTAATAGGATTTCCTTTTGATGAGTGATGTAAACCTCTGATAATTGATCTCCCACACGATAAACTGGGTTTAAAGAATTTAAAGGATCTTGAAATATCATGGTTATCTTCTTTCCACGATATGATAACATTTCTTTTTCTGATTTTTTCAATAAATCTTCCCCATAGAATAACACCTGACCGGCTTCAATTTCTCCAGGATTTGAGATTAGTCTCATTATAGATAATGCAGTAACCGATTTGCCACATCCCGTCTCTCCAACTAAGCCTAATATTTTATTTTCATGCATCTTAAAGGACACCCCATCCACTGCTTTAACAACTCCTTCTTCAGTATAAAAGTATGTCTTCAAATCGTTCACTTCGAGAATTACACCTTCCTGATTAGTTTCAACTAAATTAGAAACAATAACCTGTTTATCATTAAATTCTTGGTAAAAGACTTCACCGTTTTCTCCCCTATTCGCTATTAATCTTGATGAGAATAATAACCCAATGAGATATATAACGGCTAGAATCCCATAATATTGTAAACTTACAAAAATATAGAATCCAAATAGAAAACCAAACAAGCCAAATATGGTTAGAAATAAAGCCCAACATCCATAGGAAAATAATACACTAAGGATAATTGCTTCTTTTAATACACTAGTTTGAATTTTCCTTCTTTTTGGTAAGACTTTATTTATAAGATGAGTAAGTACTATTGCGAACGCTTCTAAAAACATAGCCCAAAATAATCCATATTGAAATTCAATATATATAGGGACTGAAAAAATTCGAATT
>JAEOUE010000008.1 GCA_016839515.1 Candidatus Hodarchaeum mangrovi | reverse complement strand
CGCTGAATTATACCAACGTACAATAAATAATGCCTGGGCAGCAATACCTATTTTCTGGTTTAATCAGATGGATGGCAGAGGACCTCTCACATTAAAAGAATCTATAAAGCAGCATTTAAATGCTATTAAATGGTATGCGGAACATAATATCCCAGTGGAGATTAACGATTCACATCATTGGAGCTTGAGAGATGCTCCTGATGCAGTTGCTGTTGCAGATTTATATTTATCCGGGATTATTGCAAAATTTCTGGGTGTTAAGCATTTTATCGCGCAATATATGTTTAATACTCCTCCTTTAAGTTCATTTGATATGGATTTAGCAAAAATATTAGCAAAAAATGACCTACTTCTAACTTTAGAAGATAATTCTTTTAGTGTAATTAAACAAGTAAGGACAGGACTAGCAAGTTTTCCTGTGGATTTACATAAAGCAAAAGGTCAACTCGCTGCAGCAACATTTATTCAATTAGCAATAAAACCAGATATCGTTCATGTAGTTAGTTATTCTGAAGCAAGTCATGCGGCTAACCCAGAAGATATCATTGAAAGTTGTGATATTGTGGATCAAGTAATTAATGCTTCCTTTAGGAGTAAACTGAATTTTATTGATGAGAGGATAAGGAAAAGAAAGGATGAATTAGTAAATGAAGCCAAATGGATTATTGATTTAATTCCTAAGTTAGCTAAAACATCTGAAGAAAAAAGCAATCCGTGGATCCATCATAAAGTCCTTAATCGCCTAGTAAAATACGGGATCTTTGATGCTCCCCAGTTAAAGAATAACCAATTTGCATTGGGACTAATTAACACAAAGGTTGTTGATGGGGCGTGTTATTCTTGGGATAATGAGTGCCAAAAGATAATTAATGAACCAGAAAGGATTATAACACTTCTCGCAAAACACCCTAACTTAATAAAATGTGAAGCGGAAATTCAAAAAAAAGCTTTTTATGGGAAGGTGATTAATGAATGAAATTTTGTATAATAGGGGCTGGCTCTGGAGGGAGAGCGTTTGCTGCATATTTATCTGCAAAAGGATTTTCAGTCTCCCTTTATAACCGTTCATACTCCAGAATATGTGCGATTAAAAGAGAAGGTGGGATTAAGGCAAGAGGAACATTAGAAGGTTTTTTTCCTCTTGATTTAGTTACCCAAAATTTAATATCTGCTATAAAAGACGCTAATGTAATATTAATCGTCACTCCAGCGTCAGCTCATAAAAGTATTGCCCAGAAGTTGGCTCCTTTAGTATCTGAAAAGCAAATTATAATACTAAACCCTGGAAGGACCTTTGGTGCTATAGAAGTTAAAACAATCATAGATAAAATAAAAGGGCATAATTTAATTAAGGTTGGTGAGACTCAAACCCTTTTATTTACATCCAGAGAATTAGAAGAGAATGAAGTTAACATTATTACAATTAAAGATACTGTATTATTTTCAACCTTTCCTGATGACTTCTCACGGGAAGTATATGATATAGTGAATGAAGTATTTCCTCAATTTCTTCCACTTGAAAATTACCTTGAAGTGACGCTAAACAATGTAGGGATGCTATTACATCCTGCAATAACGCTATTAAATGCGGGTATGATGGATATTGGAAAAAGGTTTAAATTTTATAAAGAAGGTGCTACACCACGAGTATGTGAAGTACTCGAAAATATAGAATTAGAACTTAATGATCTTTTTATAAAGCTAGGATTGAAACAATTGAAATATCATGAATGGGCAGAAACTTCCTATGGTGTGAGTTTCAATAAAATTTATGAATCTATTCAAAATGTGGACGCGTACAATAACGTATATGCCCCTGATAAATTAATAACAAGGTACTTAACTGAAGATGTTCCCATGGGATTGGTCCCAATTGCGTCTCTTGCGAAATTTTTAAATGTCCCTACACCAACAATTAACTCTATAATTCATTTAACTAGCATTTTATGTGGGAAAAATTTTAAGAAAACAGGCAGAACATTACAAAGACTTAAATTATTTGATTATATTGTAAATTATTTAAAGGATTTAAGAAATTCAGAATGGGAATCAAAAGGATATTATGAAATGAAACATATTTTCTCCCATCCTGCCCACTTTAAAGTTTGTTTTAACTGTGGCAGCATTAATTCCAAAAATAATAAATCTTGTTGGGTATGTCATCTTAGTAACTTTAGAGAACTATTGATATTGGACAAACAAAGAATTAATAAGAAGAATCCCCATATGTTAATGAGAACATAATGCAAATCAATTTTTTAATGTATCAGATGTGAAAAGCAGTAATTTCATACATTATGTTTTTTTAACGTCACATTACGATAGTAAAGGTAAATCATACCATTATCAAAACTTCGTTCT
>JAEOUE010000049.1 GCA_016839515.1 Candidatus Hodarchaeum mangrovi | reverse complement strand
ATCAAAAAATATTGTTGTGGATCAACTAAAGAGAAATAAAATGGAAAATCTTTGTGTAAATCAGTTGTAATCATGAAAAAATTCTCTTTGTTAACAAAAAAAAGAGGTAATTTCCCAAAACGATCAGTTAGAATGAAAAGAGCATTGTCTTTCTTAAGAACAACTATAAATCCAAATGAAAGATTTAACAGTGAGTCCAGGGCTAAGTTATTAATCATGATTTGTTTCAGCAGGTAATGCATTTCTTCATACTTGTTCAGATCAGTATAAAGAAAATAGTCTTGAGCATATTCTCCTGTGGTGAAATAGAGAAAAATCTGTCCATCAAAAGTAATTTTTGTCATAAAAGGATAAATGGGATCAATTTCTCTAACTGTGATGATAATAACCATTGATCAATCTCTCGGTTATCGCTTTGGGATTATTTGACGAACAGCTTCAATGATCTTATCAACATTTGGAAGGATTTGATCTTCAAGATCTCTATTATAGGGGATTGTAGTTTCTGTACAAATACGTCGAAATTTAAACGATATATCCTGTTCAGCAAGAATGGCACAGATCTCTCCTGAAAGACCAAATTGTTTGTAATCTTCATCAACAACCACAACACCCTTTGTTTTTAAAATTGATTTAGCAACTAATTCTTCGTCAAGAGGTGACACCCATCGAAGATCAATAACCTCAGCAGAAATACCTTCTCTCAATAATAACTCTGCTGCCTGTACACATCTATGAACTGAAACTCCTAGACTAATAAGTGAGACATCACTTCCCTCATGAAGTATTCTTGCCTTACCAACAGGCAGACTATTCCATTTATCAGGAATTTCTCCCTTATAACCATCATTAGGAACATCAAAAGCAACTGTTGTTCTTCCTCCACGGCCCATATAATCTAGCCAAATTTCAGAAAGTAATTTATGCTCAAGATAGATTACAGGATGATCCATTTCAATTGCTGAGAGGAGTAATCCACCTGCATCTGCAGGATTTGATGGAACGACCACCGAGACTCCTGGAATATGAGCCAACCAACCCCAAAGACTTTGTTCATGCTGTCCCCCATCCCCATATCCACCTCCACAACTAGCTTTAATTACTAGAGGAACATTCCATTTCTTTCCAGAAAATTCGAACACTTTAGCAGCATTGTTCAAGATTTGATCCATTGCAACCCCAAAAAGATCTACAAACATTATTTCTACAATAGGACGCAAGCCAGCCATTGCTGCTGTAACACCTGCCCCTAAGAAAGCACTTTCACTAATAGGAGTCCGAATTACACGTTCTTTTCCAAATTTGGCATAAAGATTTACGTGTAATGTGTGAACGTCTTCTCCTATTATGAATATTCGTGAGTCATTACTCATGGCATAATCCAAAGCCGAGTCAATCGCTTCACTGAATGTTAATTGTATGATTTTCTCACCTCCGAAATTTGTATTACTGAACTGTGAAGTAATTCTACTTCTTTTTTTAATTCAGCTTCTATTTGCATTATTTCATCTTTGTATTGTTTAATGAGCTCTTTTCTCAATATTATAAGGGGATCAAAACGATCTTTCATTTGGTACCGTGAATTAGCAATTAATGATAACACTCCACCTATACTTCGAATTCGTTTATCAAGTCGAGCTCCACTGGGACTTATGGTTGATTTCATAAGTGGTTTGGTTACTTCCTTGAATTCTTTCAAAGGAGATCGTTGAAAACGTAGGAGAGGATCACCAAGAAAATGTCCTTCGTGATGTTCACAAGTTGCGTGGATGAAATAAGGAGAATTTTTTTCTCTCATTCTTTGAATGGTTGTATGACAGGTGTTTCCAACTTCTTTTACATCCATTCCATTTATAATTACACCTTCTACCCCTAATCCCTTAGCGCGTTCAATTAATGTTCCTCCAGTTACTTCACTAGATCGTGTTGTAATCGCTAGATCATTGTCCTTACAGACAAACAATACAGGGAGCTTTAAGACTGATGCTAAATTGAATGATTCCAAAAGCATTCCTTGATTCATACTACCTTCCCCAAAAAACGATACTGCAATATTTTT
>JAEOUE010000259.1 GCA_016839515.1 Candidatus Hodarchaeum mangrovi | reverse complement strand
GTTGTTTCAGTGGAGGATTCAATTTTTTCAGACATATTAACCATCTAAGAATATATAATATAGAAGTTAGCCTTGATTTACCCGATTAACTATAATTTCATAATAGTTGCTAGACTAAACTAAATTATGATTATAAATCGGTTGATTAATGCAATTCAATACCAAAATTTTTTATTTTAAAGAATTTTCTCTCTATTAAAGGGAATATAATAACAGGAATTAACATAGGATATCTCTTTAAGGTGAAATCGTTAAAGGAATTATAGAACTAAATTATTTTTTTTCCCCTATTATAATCCCAGTATATTAATTTTTTAATTTAACCACCAGTAAAAAAGTAGTAACTTATTTATTTCTTTAACAACTTTGAACTTTTTCAAGTTCACTTAATTACAATGATTTTTTCTCTTGTAGATTTCATTCCATGATTTTATGAATTTGTGATAAATCACAGAGAATTCTATTAATTTAATAAAATAGAGGGATGAAATTCAAAATGACTGCAAATTATTCAATTCTAGCAAAGTAAATTATTAAATCAAGTTTATTTCAAAGTTCTTCAAGAACTCTTGAATTTCTTATTTCAATGCTTCTTTAAAATTAGGCTTTTAAAAAAGGAGTGCTTCAATTTGATCACATCAAATAAACAGGATTAATCTTGTTTAGTAACATCTAATGATGTATAAGTGTGATTATACCATGAATCGAAAGAAAATGCAAATATTTGCCGTTAGTCTCTCTTTGGTTGCACTGATGTTTATGGGGCAATCAGGCATCATTCAGGCAGCACCTCAGCTCACTCAATCGGTTCAAATTCTTCAAGACACCCTATTAGGTCAGAATTCGGATTTTATTGAAGGACTTGAATTGATTGCTGCAGAAGGTTCTGCTCTCATCACACAATATTATCAATGGAGTGGTGAAAAAATATTTCCACTTGATCCTACTTCTGATGCCTTTGATTATTTAGATTTACTTTATATCATTAGTAGCAATCAACGAAACTGGCATAATTATTGGCCTAGAAGTCTTTGGGAGTTTAGAGATGGTGCTACAATCGTTTTTTATTTCTCCCAAGGTATGGAAGCATCGCTTGCAGATTCATCTGCAATTATTCCGGCGATAAGTACATGGATGGGTACTAATCTTGATATGCTCTATGGTGTAGAAGTTGGAGGGCAAACTGTTCTATTCTACTGGGGTTATATGTCAGCTCAGAACCATACAGATTTTATCATAGACGAATTTTATGACGTTTTTACTACAGGAGGATATACAAATTTTATTACCAATGATATCATTGCTGCTTCTCCTGTTTCTGTCGTTGGAACGGGATTAGCTAAACAAAATAATGTATGGAAACCATTAGCCGTCACAGCATTTATTCAAGAAAACGGGATTATTATTGATGAGAATGATGTCCATAATATGTCTATCAATTCAGCTTTTGGTTATTCAGGTCCCATTCGTCCTTCTCCAAATAGTGTTTTAAGTGCAATCAGTTTTAAACTTCCATATGTAGCCAACGTTTATCTGTCTTATCCGAAAACAGATAGCCTCTATCCTGAACTTACAGGAAATTTTAAATGGACCATGAAGGTTGGTTCAATCTATGAAAGGATCCCAGAAGATATTTATATCACCTATGATATGGCAGTAGAGGAATTAGAAACGTTTCCACAGATTACTGCGAACGTAGATGTAGATGTTTCTGCATTACAATCGCCAACAGATTCTAAACTTAACTATACCATTACTTTAACAAATACAGGTAATGAAATGGCCTATAATACTACTTTTGCTTGGGAAATTGGTGAAAATGAACCTGAACCTAAATACATCTATGTATTTGATTCAGAAACTTATCAATTTGATCCAAGTATCTTAAAGTTCTACAATAGTAGTAGTGGATTAATAGTTGATTCATTAGCTTTAACTGAGCATATTGATGTAGATAATCTCAATATCAGTTTAGAAATCTCTGGATGGTTTACTTATGTTACAAATGGTTCCATCGTACAACCTGTAAGTCAATTATTCACTAACATTACTAATGGTCGTGAAATGTATGCTATAGACTTTGAGGAAACATTAAAGTCTGTTTATATCAATAAATCAGTATTTAATTTTGTTCATTCAAGTAATTTACAAACTTTATATGAAAATGAAACATTTTATGTCTATGATACACTAAATCAACTTCCAAACGGATCATCAGTTCATTATTGGTGGGCAGTTGAGGATTTGCCTACTGAAGCTGATGAATTTATCATAATTGGGTTCAATAATACAAATAATGGAGGACAACTACTCTATGATGCTCAACATGGCTTTTATTGGCAAATTAATATGACATTCACAGATAATACAAGTGCTGTAACAGGAGGAATTACTAATGTTAAAGATTGGATTGTCAATCAAACCCTAGAATCAGGTGAAGATTTACGATGGCCTCCCTTAGGAGAATTTAATCCTAGTGTCATGTTCCGTTATGAGGATTCATTTTCACGAGAATATTTTGGCTTTGCAAATGGTTTAGTGATTCAGCTCTATGATAATGAAGCGATTCTTAAGACTATCGTCTCCCTAAATGCTACTATATATGAAATTGGGGAAATTGCCGAGATTAATGTCACCGTTGAAAACATTGGAGACACTATAGCATCTAATGTCCAAATTCAAGGATTCCAAGCTCTGATGGGTCCTGATTGGCAATTACGTGATATTACAACTTTCTCTGAAGAAGAATCACTCCCTGATATCAATCCTGGTGAAAAAGTCACCCATACATTTATTCGACAAGTTGCTACATTCTTAGGAATCCATCCAATTGGTATTGTTATTGATTATACAACTGAAGAATCAGAAGGTTTTGGAACTAATTTTAATCGTACTGACATAACAGATGTTGCTTCAAACCTTATCCTAGCAGTTGTGTTACCCAAATCTGAAAAAGCTGGTGTAGACGAACCTAGCTATCCTACTCCTGAAGTAAACGTTTCTGTAACCTGGAGAAATATTAACGGTTTTGAAAATATCACAAATGGGGATATAATCGAAATTCGAACCGAGATCAAAAACATAGGTGATGAGGCTACCACAATAAAGGCGTATTCTTATTTCCCCACTCACATGGCTATGATTGATGTATCAGGTGCCTATAATGGACAAAATTTCAAAGTAACGGATATTTCAGGAAATACTCTGACAGGATATGATGAAGGTTTTGCCTTAGATCATCCTGAATGGCCTATTAGTATAGCAGCTGTAGCTGGTCTTCATTTAGCTCCTGAAGTAGCAATAGTGTTCTATTATCGGATTCAAGTGACCGATAGTGAATCTCTTATCTTACCACCTGTAGCTGTTGAATACGATAGTAGATATCCTATGGAAGGTACTTCTGGAATAGAAGGTGAAACAGAAGGAGGTAGTACGCCTTTTGATATATCACTAGGATTCGGTATAAAATCCGTTTGCGATTCTTACGCCCTTAGATTTAGTATTCAAGATACAGGGTCAGCTTCTAGCTGGACTTCCTATAGTGATGCATCATTATTGGCAGCTTTCTCTGCTGTTGCAGTATCTTCCACAACTTCTCCACAGCCACCAACAAAAACAACTACTACGGGGATTCCAGGCTTCACAACCTTGACAAGCTTCATACAGGATAATATGAAGCTCATGATTGTCGTGCTAGCTTTTCCAATCCTTGTTTTAGCTGTAAGAGAGTACAAAAGAAGTCAAAAATAATCTCCCTCCTCCCTTTTTTTTTCTTTTTTTCCCTTTATTATATTTAAATGGACATTCATATGAAATAACAATTAATTCACTTGAAATGAGGTAATTTTTAAAGGAGAATTGAACCATTAATACCAGTATGTCTACGCAATTTGATGAGAATCTTACTGAAATTTTTAAAGCTCTCTCCCATCCTTTACGGCAAGAAATAATTGAGATTCTCGCCAATCATCAACAAATTGGATATACCAGTCTTCAAACAGAATTGAATCGTGATCCTTCAAAGAAAAAAAATGTTCAAGTAGGGACGATTTATCATCATATTAGTTTATTAGGTGATCTAGTTATTCAAAATGAAAACACAAAGACATGGAGTTTATCTGACCGAGGGTGGATTGCTCACAAGTTATTAACGAAGAGTCACAATGGGAAAACATATTTAGAAAAGGGAGATCAGTTCAAACCAACTTTTTTAACTTATATCTGGAAAATTTTTGCCCCCACAAAACTGTTTCTAATTGCAAAGGAATCACTTATTCTTTTCACTGGATGGTTCATTATCTTTTTAGCTTTCTTTAGCTTTATTACATCTGATACAGGACTTGTCTTGGTGTTTGTGTTTTTTAATGAAGTTAATTCCACCAACCAGCTATGGATTAGCTTAGGAAGTATTATTCTCTCTTGGATAACATTTACCTTTCTAATTCTCTTATTATCTAAAAAAATGGTTTCAAATCGAAAAATTGTTCATCACGATTTAATAACATTATTCATTTTTTCAGGTATTGCACTCCTTCCACTTACCATTTTTCCCATAATTATGAAAATAGGTATTTTCACGCTTCAAGAAAAAGTAATTTCTTTAGCGCTAGCTACTCTTCTCCAGCTTTGGGTAATTTTACTTACTGCTAGAGGTCTTTCTGTACTTTTTTTCATTCGGATGGATCAAGCAGGCCTAATTAGTCTAATTGCTACCTATTTAATGGTTATTCTGGGTTTAATCTTGGGTTTTTAAAATTGATTATCTTTTTTTATGATTTGGTGTTACTAATGATATTGATATACTTTTGTTATTGATTTCAGTAGTAATTAAGCCTTCCAACAGGGATTCTACTCCTTCACCAGTTGAAGTGTTGGTTTCGTAGACTTTACGAATTGAAACCTTTAATTTTCTTGCAAGATATTTTCTTATGTTATGAATTTTACAAATATCTACTTTGTTTGCAGCAATAACATAAGGACAATCCCAGAAATTGCGTATTTCATTGAAAAGTTCCATCGCTTCATTCCGACGACTAATGTCTGCAGCATCAATAAAAAAGATAAACCCCTCACACTCACCTGCAAACATCCACCAGTGCGATTGAAAAGCCATTCCTAAATCAAATAATTTTATTCGATAAGGGATATTTTTCAAGTGAATAGTGTCAATATTTAATGATTTAGTTGGTAAATACTCTTTAAATCCAGTTAAGGATTGTTGATCCTTAAGAATATTTAGAAATGTCGTTTTCCCAGCCTTGTCTAGTCCAAGAAGAGCAATGGAGATCTCATTTTGAGATTCCATTCGTTGAATGATTTGCTCACAAACAATTTGAAATGCCTCATTATCTTCTAGCAAAGATTTGGGATTAAAGGAGGAAAGTTCTTGTTTGAGAAGTGTTAAAAAGGTTTCAATTTCAAAAAAAGAAGTATTTAATGTAGCAATTGCCACAATGGTAAACTTTGAAGAAGTTTTTGTATGAACAAAGAGATATTGATTGAGGAGAAGACCCTGAATATCATGAATATTCGAATCAATAATTAAAGACAGCGGAGCCTGCTTAAGAATACTAGAAAGATTTGAAATATCCTCATTAGGAAGGGTTACGGTACTAAGAACTTCCTCCTTTTGTGAACTATATATTTTGACTGAAACTATCGTCATGATCTGGAACCTATACAAGATGGAGAAAGAAAAATATACTTCCCATGAAAAAAATTCGCTACTATTAATAATAAACAAAACTAAACAGTTTATCCGCAAAAGCATGAGTCTAAAATAACAGAAAAAAAAAGAAAAAAAGAAAAAATGGAGCTTATATCATTTTGATCATAGTATTGATGGTTCTACTGCCAATCAGTAGTTGAACATTTCTTGTACCACCAACAACTTCGGCAATCTCAGAAACTCCTTGATAATGAGGCATTTTGGTTTGATCAGTAACTCCAGTGCCACCCATTGCATGCATACATTCATAAGCGAGTTCATGATATAATAAGGAGCTATATTCTTTCATTTGGGAAGCCATAGCAACGAGAGGGTTCATTGTCGCTGGAATTCCAGCTAATTCTTCCTTTTTAGTATCATAAGTCTCTGCTAATCTCAATAAAGCCATAGTTATATCAGTTAATCGTCCATGATACTTAGCTAAAACGCTCATGCCTACTGCCTGATGTCTGAGAATTTTTTCACCAAATTGCTGACGTACGGTTGAATATAAAGCAGCTAGAGAAAAAGCACCCCACATTTGTCCGACATTTAGTGCTGCGATTCCAATTCGCTCAGGAACTAGCCCTTCAAACAATATTTCATAACCCTTACCATCATCTCCCGTAATGTAATCAGGAGGAATATGAGCATCTTCAAAAATAGTTTTACCGATTTTAACTTTTGGTACTGATGGAATACCAATACGTTCAGCCTTAAAACCTTTATTCCAGTCAGCATGAGAAATCCCTTGAATCATTGTACCCCGAGGATCATCAGTATTATAAACTGCATATACTGCTGCGATATCAGCTACAGGAGAGTTCGTATTGTAACATTTTATTCCATTCAGAATTAATCCACCATCATCTGCTTTCTCAGCTTTGACTAACATATTCACCGCATCAGAACCTCGTTCTGGTTCTGTAATACAAATACATCCAATTTTCTTGCCATCTAGAAGATCCCGCAAATCTTTAAGTAAAGTTTCTCGTCCTTCATGATGATGAGCAATAGGATTAATACATAAAACGGAGGCACCAAGAGATAGGGAGAACTGGGGATCGAAAATATCCATAGTCCACTGACGGAGAATTTCTGCTTTCATTCCAATCTCTAAATCATCACGATGAGGATAATTGTTTGTACGATTAATTAATCCATGTTTTCCAGCCCATTCAAACCAATTATAATGATCTTCATTATTATGGCCATGGATACCATTGATTTGTTCTTCTTTTTCAAGACAGAGTCCTTGAAATTCTTCAACAAGCTTTTTATCCTTGTCATCTAGAAGAAACATCATGTTTGTATTAAAAACACCATATTGTCTCTTTAAAGACATAGCTTCTAGTATTTCATCCTTTAACAATTGAGTTTTCATGAATCTAAACCAACCAGATTAACTATTCTCATTCAAAAATTATGATCTCTTTTTACAACTTCTTGTATTTAAGAACTAGGCACGATATTTTAATTACAACGTAGAAATGTTTTGAATATCAGGAATTTTCTTGATCTCAATGAAAAGTAATTTACTCTAATATCAGAAAAAATCTTAAGATGAAAATTCCTTATATGATTCTAGGTCTATTTTTTTCTTTATTTTTCAATTTATACTGCTAATACATCTTTTGTTAAAAAAAATTATTCCCATCGAATTTACATAAGCCCAAGTAATTTCAAATCTCAAACCATAAAGAATAGATATAGCACTTCAATGTTTTGGATTACCTATATCCAATCATTAACAAATACTCTATAGGAGATTTTCATAATTGACTACTAAATGGGATTTAACATTTCTTTATCAAGGATATAATGACCCTCAAATTGATAAAGATTTAGAGAAAGCGGAACAATTAGCTGATGAACTAGCTATATATCGTGAAAAAATTGTATCAGGTGATTTGAGTTCAAAAAAACTCAAAAAGGTCTTTAAGCAGGTTGAAAACATTCGAGAATTAACTACCAGAGCTGGTTCATATGGTTATTTACTTTTCGCACAAGAAACTACAAATGAACACCACAAAACTCTTTATGGGAAGATACAACAAAGGATAACTGATATTTCAAATAAACTAATATGGGCTTATTTAGAAATATCAAAAATGCCCGAGGATGTAGCATCGGGCTATCTATCAAGCCCAGACCTAGGTAATTACCATCATTATATAGAAGTTTCACGATTAAACAAACCTTATTTACTTTCTGAACCAGAGGAAAAAATTTTGAATATGAAAAACCTAGTTGGTGCGAATGCTTGGAACAATTTATATGATGAATATACAGCTGCTTTTCAGTTCGAAATAAAAATCAAGGGAGAGAAAAAGATTCTTTCTCCTGGAGAAATGCTTCCACTTTTTAGAGATCCTAATTCCAGTGTACGTGAAGAGGTTTTTAAGAAATATTATCAAAAATATGCAGATAATTCTATTCCTATTACTCATTGTTTTAATAATATTTGGAAAGATCATGGACAAAACATTGAACTCAGAAATTATCCTGATACAATGACCATTGCTCATGTTCGCAATCAAACTGAGGAAGCAATAGTCACTACAATGATGGAAGTGATCAGAAAGAACTATGATTTAGTTCAGGATTATTACAAGGCTAAAGCTAAACTTTTAGGACAAGGAAAAAAAATAATGGGAAGTGATCTTTACGCACCTATTGGAAAAGATATTAAGTACTCTTGGGAAGAAGCAAGAAGTATAGTTCTTGAAGCCTACCTAGAATTCGATAATGATATTGGTGAATTAGCTAAAGGGTTATTTGATAGAAATTTAATAGATTCAGAAGTTAGAAAAACTAAAATGACTGGTGCTTTCTGCTCAGCAACTACCCCTAACATTGACCCTGTCATTCATATGTCGTTTAATGGGACTCCAGATAGCGTTAGCACCCTAGCACATGAAATGGGACACGGAATCCATGATTTGATTGCTGGAAGAAACCAAACAATTCTGAATTATCATCCACCTCTTGTTGTAGCAGAAACTGCATCGGTCTTTGGGGAACAAATTCTGATAAAAAAACTACTAAAAACAATGAAGGATGATGAGGCTAAACTTAAATTAATTGCTAGCCAACTAGAAGATGCTATTGTCACTATTAGCCGTCAAACAATGTATGTTTTCTGGGAAAAAGAGTGTCATGAACTGGGTGCCCGACGTAATTTATCAGCACAAGAAATGGGGGAATTATGGGATAATTTCGTCTCAGAAGCTTATGGAGACGCAGTTAATTTCTTACCAGAGCAAACGTGGAATTGGTCAACCATCCCACACTTCATTCTAACCCGTTTTTATTGTTATGCTTATTCATTTGGAATGCTCTTTGTCTTGGGATTATACCAAAAATATTTAGAACAAGGAAAATCCTTCATTCCGAAGTATAAGGAAATCTTAAGTGCTGGTGGATCTCAATTTCCTGTAAATCTAGCATCCTCAGTTGGATTGGACATCACTACTCCAGAATTCTGGCAAGCTGGATTCGATTATCTTAAAAAATTACTAAATGAATTTCAAGAACTTGTTAATAAACAGGATTAATCCTTTATTATTATTTTTTGGTGTCGAGATATGGTTACAAAAGTTGTAGTATTTGGTATGGGATATGTAGGTATTCCAATTGCCGCACTCTTAGCTGATATCGATGAGTTTCAAGTGACTGGGATACAAAGACGGTCCGAACGCTCTAGTTGGAAAATTGATATATTAAATCAAGGAAAATCTCCTTTTAAAGGAAAAGAACCAGGATTAGATGAACTAATAGCTCGAGTAGTAAAAAAGAAGAGCTTTAGTGTTACTGATGATCCATCAGTAGCAAAATATGCTGATTACATTTTGATAGATGTTCAAACACCCACCGATAGCTCACATATCCCCCAATATGAATCTTTACGCACAGTTTCAGCTCAAATTGGAAAATATCTAAAGAAAGGAAGTACTGTAATCATAGAATCTACAGTAGCACCAGGTACAACTGAAAATGTTGTAAAACCAATAATTGAAGAATGTTCACGGATGACTGCAGGAGATGATTTTCATCTTGCGTTTAGCTATGAACGAGTAATGCCAGGAAAACTCTTAGATTTTATTGTAAATATGCCTAGAGTTGTTGGTGGATTCACTCCAAAATGTACTGAAAAAGCAGTTTGGTTATATCAAAAAGTTGTAACCAAAGATATATCGATTACAAGCTGTCTTGCTGCTGAGTTAGCGAAGACAATAGAAAACTCCTATCGAGACATAAATATAGCATTTGCGAATGAAATGGCCCTTGTTTGTGAAAGTTTGAAGGTTAATATCTATGAAATTATTGAATTGATAAATAAACGACATGATCGTTTTATGCATTATCCAGGGGCTGGTGTAGGAGGTCATTGTTTGCCAAAAGACCCATGGCTTTTACGGTACGGAGTACAAACTTATGGTAGGGAATTCATTGAGCCTGAATTCATTAGTTTAAGCCGAAAGATTAACAATCACATGCCTATTCATCTTGCAGGGCTTGCAGTATCTGCTTTGGAAGCAAAGGGATTCAAATTATTAAGTAAGGTAAAAATTACAGTCCTTGGAGTTGCATATCTTGAAAATTCAGATGATACTCGAAATACGCCTGCTCTACCGTTAATTCGATATTTAAACTCACTAGGAGCTAAAGTTATCGCACATGATCCATATGTAAATCCTGAATTATTTAAGGATTGGCCTGTAGAAAATAATCTTGAAAAAGCGTTAGAAAAATCCGACTGTGCAATTATTGTCACCAAACATGCGGAATATTACAAATTAAATTTCTCAAAATTAAAAAACATTATGAACACACATATCCTAATTGATGGACGGAATGTTTATGATGCAAAGGATGTAAAACAGCACGGATTTCTTTATAATGGTATTGGAAAAAATAGAGATTTTCAATCTTAATTTGACGGTGAATTTTATGAAAGCAATAGTAAATGGAACAATATTATGTCCGAAACAAGGAAAGATTGAGAAAGGTACAGTATTGTTTAATGATGGAAAAATAATAGCTGTAGGAAGAGGGGAAGAGATTCAAATCCCAGAGAAGGCTGAAGTAATAGATGTTAATGAGAAATTTATTGTACCTGGTTTTGTTGATGCACATACCCATCAAGGATTATTTGATGGAAGCATAGGGTGGGCTGGAGAGGATGGAAATGAGATGACGGATCCTGTCACACCACAAATGAGAGGACTTGATTCATTTAATCCGAATGAGCCAAGTATTCGCTCTGATGTATTAAAAGGTGGAGTAACTTGTCTTAATACAGGGCCTGGATCGGGTAATGTAATTTCAGGACAAGCATTTATTATTAAACCCACAGGAAAAGTTATTGATGAAATGATAGTAAAATCTCCCTCAGGTTTAAAAGTAGCATTAGGAGAAAACCCTAAACGCGTTCATGGAAGGGAAAATAAAAGAATGCCTGCAACACGAATGGGGGTCGCTGCATTATTACGGACGACATTCACAGAAGCGCAAAATTACATTCAGGAACAAGAATCATATTATGAACGGAAGGCAATAGCTGAAAAAAAAGAGACCTTACCTCCTGCACCCCCAAAAACAGACTTAAAAATGGAAATTGTTGCTAAAGTAATGAAAAAAGAGATCCCTATTCATGCTCATTGTCATAGATCCGACGATATAGCAACTATCATTCGTATTACAGAAGAATTTGGATTAGATCTAGTATTAATACATGGTACAGATTCTGCAGAGATTGCATCATATATCGCATCTAAAAATATCCCCGTTGTATATGGACCTACACTTTTTTGGGTAAGCAAACAAGAAACTACAAATAGATCATTTAAAACACCAGTAATTCTGAATAAAGCAGGAGTAAAAGTCGCTCTTCAAACCGATAGTCTTACACCAATGAATTTCTTCCCTTTACTTCCAATGTTTGTAATAAAGGAAGGAATGAGCCGTGAGGATGCATTTAAATGTATTACAATCAATCCCGCAGAAATTTTAAAGATAGACGACCGTGTAGGCTCTTTAGAAGTAGGCAAAGATGCTGATATTGTCATCTGGAGTGGAGACCCATTTGAATTTTATAGTCGGGTTGAAAAAGTATATATCAATGGAAACGAGATGCAGTTCTAAATTTTGAACAATAAAAATATTGCAAGAAGTGTTCATCATGGATAAAAAAGAAAATATTAAAGGGGATCAACAAATGAAAAGAGCGTATGAAGCATCCTCACAATTACTTCGAAGGAGACTTGCTAAAGAAAGACCCGAGGATTTAAAAATACTAGATGGGATTAAAGAGTCTGATATCATTGTTGTTGAAGGAATTTATGACCATGCACAAGTTAATTTTAATTTAGCAAATATTCCACATAGTCTTATCTCACCAAGACAGCTAGATCAGCTTGAATTCTCAGGGGATGAACTAATCTTCATCAATTGCCCAGGTGACGGCTTTTCAGATTCTGGAATAGAAATTTTGCAATCATTTGTTTTGCGTGGAGGGATGTTGATAACAACTGATTGGGCTTTAAAACATGTTCTGGAGAGAGTTTTTCCCGGTTTTGTTGAATTTAACAACAGAGCTACCCCTGATGACGTTGTACGAGTTGAAATCCTAGATGGAGGAGAAAATTCATTTATCCACTCAGTAATTGATGCAACAGATGATCCACAATGGTGGCTAGAAGGATCAAGCTATCCTATCAGAATTATCAATCATGAGAAAGTAAAAATCCTCGTGAATTCACGAGAAATGAAAGAAAAATACGGAGAGTCTCCTATCATTGTATCATTTAAATATGGCGAAGGAGAAATTATTCATATGACCTCCCATTTTTATCTACAGCGAACAGAAACTAGAACTGTGAGACATCAGGCATCGGGTAGTACCTATGCAATGGAAAAGGGATTTTCACCAGCTGAAGTATCAGATTTAAATTTAGAGACAATAAAAACAGCAGAAATAGAAAGCGCTTATACTTCACAGGCATTTATGGCCGATCTTGTTACTAAACAGAAGAAAAAAGTGAATATTCGTAAGAAAGAAACTAAAAAGGAGAAATAATTCTCCACACGACTTTCATCTAATTGTATCTAAAAATTTGTGAGTTTTGGGCAAATTATCTAATCTAGGAAACAAAAAGATTGGAAAAAGGATACACAGAAAATTGATAGCCTTTGTATCGTGTTAGAAGAGTAATAGAGATAACTATTTTTAAAGAAAAGAGATAGGAGATTTATGGTGAAATTCCATGAGTGTTTCTACTAAAAAGGTATCTCATCATACAGCAATAACAATAACCAATTTAACAAAGAATTTTGGAAAACTATTAGCTGTTAATGATGTTTCTTTGACAATCCCAGAAGGAGAAATCTTTGGATTGTTAGGTCCCAATGGTGCGGGGAAAACAACATTAATCCATTGCTTAATGGGTATCTATAAACTCAAAACAGGTAAGATTAATATTTTAGGTTATGATATCCCTAAAATGAAAATTCCTGCACGCCATAAAATTGGATTTATGCCTCAGGAATTAGCAATTTATTTAGATTTAACACCTTTACAAAACGCTCTTTTTTATGGTAGAATTTTTGGTTTAAAAGATAATAAAATTAAGCAGAAATTAGATGAATTATTTCATCTGCTAGTCTTAGCTGATAAAAAAGATAAATTATGTAGAACTCTTTCTGGAGGTCAAAAACGACGTGTTTCTTTAGGAATTTCTCTATTAACCGACCCCGATTTGTTATTTCTTGATGAACCTACAGTTGGTGTTGACCCAATTCTTCGTCAAGAATTTTGGGATTATTTTAAAGAACTTAAAAGTAAAGGAAAGACAATACTGATCTCGACTCATATTACTGACGAAGCTGTTCGAAC
>JAEOUE010000048.1 GCA_016839515.1 Candidatus Hodarchaeum mangrovi | reverse complement strand
TGCTCGAAGATGGAAGTACCAAATTCCTTCGCTAATATTTTCAAAAATAAGTGATTGAGTAGAGATATCTACGGTAGCATCTGGCTCTGTTATAAGTAATTGATCAAAATTATAGCTATAGCCAAGAATGGGAGAACTAGAGGAAGAGGTAGACCAATTAAATGAGACTGTATTATTAATATACCAGGTACCCTCTTCAGGATGGCTTGAGGACAGAATTAGGACATCTTCCTCAATGGTATCAATTTGAAGTATAAAATGAGTTGGGGGACCCCAATTTCCTGTAGTATCGCAGGCTCGTACACTGAAGTTACAGACTCCATCAGGAAGGGCAGCAAGGGCCATTGTTTGGCCTGTTGTATCAACTGTCGTATCAGGAATCCCATTAATTGAGGTACTATAACCGAGGATTCCATTCACATCCGGAGTGACATCCCAAGCAAAAAATGGATCAGTATCTTGATACCAGTCAATTTCTGACATTAGATATCCTCCTGGTTCAGAATAGCATCGAAGGTTTAAGATCATAGGAACAGAATAATCAACCATAATTTTATAGTGATCGACAGGGCCAATATTATCTGCTTGATCAATTGCTCGAATGTGGAAGTACCAGATTCCTTCACTGATATTTTCGAAAATAAGGGATTGAGTAGAGATATCTATGGTAGCATCTGACTCTGTAGTTGGTAGCTGATCAAGGATATAGCTATATCCTACAATAGGGGATGTAGAGGAAGAAGTTGACCAACAGAATGTGATTGTATTATTGCTATACCATGATCCTTCATCGGGATGACTTGAAGAGGAAATTAACACATCATCCCCAAGAGTATCAATTTTAAACCTGAATTGAGCTGGGGGACCCCAATGCCCAGCATTATCACAAGCTCTGACACTAAAGTTAGTTATACCTTCAGATAGGTCAGATAGGACCATACTTTTCTCAGTGGTATCAACTACAGTATCAGGGATACTATTAATTGAAGTACTGTAACCTAAAATGCCTGTTACGTCAGGAGACACATCCCATGTGAAAAGAGGATCTGTATCTTTATGCCAGTTATTTTCTGGTAAAATATTTCCTCCAGCTTCATCATATGCCCTTAAATTGGTAATTATTGGGGGAAGGGTATCAATAATAAATGAAACAGACACATGAGTAATATCTCCAAGTGAATCATTCCCATAGGCATGGAGAGTATAAGAACCATCCTCTGTAATAACCCGATTTTCACTTGTAAACCAAGTTCTATTTATTGTATCTATACTTGTTATATAATACCAAAAATGAACTGCATCACCATTTAACTCAACTGTAATATTCATTGATGTATAAGTAGTAGCCATTGGGGAGGTTATCGTGACATTAGGGGAATTCATGAGTTTCTTTGGAAGAGTCCATTGTATAGTATAATTATTTTGGTGTTGTGTAAGATTTACTAATCTATAAGTAATTGTAATTATGATGAAACATAACATGAACAAATTTCTAGATAATTTTACTTTTCTAATCATCTTTATACGTCTCAGGGACTACTTAAGATTTTCTTATTTGATTTAAGTTAAGAATATGTTCCTAGAGTTTAAAAATTTAATTTAATTCGATAGTTTGTCATAAGCTCCAGAGGATACAATTATTATAAATTGAAAAACCTCAAACGCTATGCAATCTATAATATGTAGTAATAGCATCTAAGAGGACAAAAGTAATTCTTCGAACTCATTTTCTTGTTTTTTATTGAGTAATAATTGGTCTAATTGTACCTTAGCTTTTAAATAATCTGGCTCTAATTCAATAGCTTTTCGATAAGCAGCTTCTGCATCTTTTTCTAGATTTTTTACTACTAATCTATTCCCTAAATTATACCATGCTATGGCGAGATAGGGATCAAGTTCAATTGCTTTTCGATAGGCCGCTTCCGCTCTCGTATAATCTCCTTGATTTACTAGCATTACCCCCAGATTATTCCAAGCAAGAGCAAAAGAAGGATCTTTCTTGATTGCTTTTTGATAAGCTTTTTCTGCTTCCTTATACTGATTTTCTTTCTGTAATAAAACCCCAATATTAAACCACTCTGTTGGATAATCTAATTGATAATTTATTGATGATTGATTGATATTCTCCTTTTTCTCTCTCTTTTCTTTACCATTGGATAATATTGGAAAAGAACCCCGTAATAATTTTACCCGAACCCTCCATCTTAAAAAAAGTCTCCATTCAAAGTCAAATTGAAGTAAGATAGGCTTAAGTGTTCCTTTACGTTCTTGAATTATATAGAGATTCCCATTTCGACAAGCTAGACATAACTTTAGAACAATGCTTTTTTTATTGTTTATGCATCCTAAATGGTAGTACATTTTTGAATCTACAATTTTTTCTAGAATTTTTCCTATTTCCTTGATTATTTTGTCTGCATATTTTATCCAATAAATTTTTAATCTGATTTCGTCGTTGGGGACATGAACCATAATCTGAACTGGAGGTAGACTCGAGAAATCTATTCCTTTTGATGGAATTTGACTCATATATATTCCCTCACTAAAATTTCAGCATCATAATTCATAAAAAGTTTTCTCGAGAATTTTATCGGATTATAAATTTCTCTGATATCTAATTTTGCATTCCAAGCCTATTTTAACCTTGGTGTCCTAAATCGAAATTGATAGGTAATTATCTTTCAATTCTAAGTTTAGTAGTCGATAAATATTATCTGAAACAAAATTTCCTCTCTTTTTCTTAAAACTTCGTCTAGTAAGTTTATACGAATGAATTATTGAGGAAGCTTCAAATATTTTTGACTATAATTTTAAACTAAATAGATTCATTCTATTGATTATTTGGGCTGAACTGATTGCAATCATCTAAAATTCAAATAAAAATTTGTTTTTTGCTCGTATGTACGATATTGAGTCTTCCTAGTCTATCTTATTGTATTTTAAATTATTTTAACTTTCTCGGTACTCAAACAAATCAATCTATTTTTGTTCCCCCTATAACTGGAACACCAATAAATCCAAACTCACATAATAATGAAAATGACATTATTTTATCTGTTCAACCCTTTCAACAACCTCAAATTCTGTTTATTGTGGATAATGCTATATCACCAAACCCAGATAAAGATATTCCTTTTTATGATTTTATGACCACAGTCCTTGATTACAATGTTACATATCGTACTAGCAAAGGACCATATATTTATGATAATTTCGACGTTATTGTAATATCAAGCTCAGTAGCGGAAGCTGGTACCGTTGATTCATTATCTAATGCCCCAATACCTATCCTTACAATGCAAGCAGGTCATTATGACGAATTTAAACTTGGAAGCTCATATAGTATTAAGGATACTTCTAAATTTTATATCCATGATAACACTCATTTTGTTTCTGAAGATCTTAACAGTGAATCCATCTTTCCAGTTTATATAGAATCAAACTCTGTTAGTTTTATTGAGGATTACAGATATATTCCCAATGGAGTAGAAATTCAACTTATTGCTTTACGATCTGATAATCAAGGTAAGTGGATTTATCTAGGTGAAGCAACATGGGTTGTTTTAGACAAAGGGAAGAAAGCTTGGGATCTTTCATTAGCTCCTGAAAGGAGAGCATTTTGGGGCGCAGGTTGGGGTTCTTCATTGTCTACAAATGGTTGGAAAAGCTGGAATAAAACATTAAGTTGGCTATTATATAATGACAATCCTGGAAATGCATCTTTAACAGTAGAAGTAACTGATTTAGCTAATAAAACAGTAACAAATGCTCAAGCAACTCTTATAGATGTAAATAATCCCTTAAATATTTGGATTCAAAATACATCTAGCTTAGGATTGACTACCTTTGCTGATATTCCTTTTGGGCTTTATAATATCACTATTGAATATGAAGACACAATTAACACTGAATTACAATTTTTGGAAGTTGCTGGTAAACGTACTTATAATATAAATCCAGAATTATTCTTTTCTGTTCAAATTGAGGAATACAATGATAATAATGCTCCAATTATAACTAATATCCATTTTTATCCATTAAATACTACGTTTATGGCTGATGTTTTTGATGAAAGCGAAATTAATAGTGTCAACCTTTCTTTAACTATTAAAAATTCAACAGATTCTTCTGTTTTACGTGATAGCGTTTATTCCATGGTTTCTTTGGATGGAACTCACTTTTATAATGATACAGCTCTTGAAGGAGTTCCAAGTTTGGGAATCAATGTCTATTACAATATATCTGCCCTAGATATTGCATCTAACAAAAAGCAATCCGAGAACTTATTTTTCACATTAGGCGATTTAACTCCCCCTATTGTATACTACTACAACGTTTCTGATAATGAAGATGGATCATTAATATTTTACGCTAATGTATCTGACGAAGAAAGTCTTGTCCAACAAGTTGTGTTAAGAATTAATAATACTTACTCGAATATGTATCTCAATTCGTCTGGATTATGGATTTTTGAGACCTTTGCTTATTATAATGTTTTATTAAACTATTCTATTCATTCAGTAGTTGATAGTGTCGGTAATGAGAACAATAATACGTTTTCTCCCCAATTTGGGTTAATTTATCCTCAAGATTCATATCAACCAGTCATATATGATGCAAGTTATAATCTAAGTGCTCATGAAGAGGGATTTGTAGTCTTTAGAGCTACTGTAGAAGAAATGAATGAATATCAAAGTGGAGTAAATAACAGTAGTGTAGCTATCTATCTAGCAATTTATAATGGCAGTTGGGCCAATGATACTTTTCCTTTATATCCAATTGGTGAAATAACCTACGAATTTGAATATACATTTAATTTTAATGACACAGTAGTCTATAGAATTACTGCATCGGATTTTGCAGGCAATATAAATTGGGGGTTTGAACATATAGCGGTTATTGGTGATAATAGTGTACCAAAAATTACTTTCAATGCTCAAGAATTTGGCAATGGTACAGTTTTATTTAATTCTAATGTTATTGATTGGCCTGATAATGATACTACGGCGACTCTTTATTATACGCAAAACTATTTTGGAACTTGGTATAATGTATCAATGAATAGTATTGATGACAATCTATTTTACCAAGAAATCCATAATTTCGACTTTAGACTTCACGATGTTTGGTATTATACAATAGCTATCGATTCAGCTTCCAATATAGTAGATATTACTCCTGACCAGTATCAAAAGATTGAATTGAGTGATTTAATTCCACCAACAGTTTTTTTTACAATAGAAAATTCCTCTGTTACCGATGGAAAGATTTCGATAACTTCTTGGGCAAACGATCTGTATGGGGACGTGCGTGATATCAATAACACTTTTTACATTAATTTTACACATCAAAGTATTACAAATCAATATCTAATGGAGTATGATTCCTTCTACTTCTATACCTTCGAACAAACCTTTAATTATGGAGAAGAAGTTATCATAGAAGTCTGGACAGCTGATAACGCAGGTAATTTAGGAATAAGTAATCGTACGATTCTGATAAATGATATATCAGCTCCTAAAATACTAAATACTGGTATTTATGAATATCAAAATGGTACCGTAACATTCTGGGCTGAGGTGATTGAATATTCGACTGGAAGTGGTCTTCCATCTGATCATTCCTCAGTAAGACTAGAATTTGTATTTATCTCCATTTTTAACGAAACTATGTCTAAGAATGGATCAGAAAATATTTATACATATACAGTTTCAGGATTTGTTCCAGGGAACGCATTTAATTACAGAATAAGTGCATATGACAATTGTAATAATCTAGCAATTACCCATTGGAATATGGAGATTATTGAAGACAAGTCTCCTCCAATTGTTAAAGATTTTGGATATATTGAAACCTTAATAAATCATTCTTTCTCTCGACTAAATTTTTGGGTTGATGCAACAGATTATTTTGGTTCAATTAATGCTGCTGAAATAACAATAGACTACTTTAATGGCACCTCATGGATAAATTTATTCGGTAGAATGAGCTTAATAGCTTCAAAGTATTCATATTCAACTTATATCCATTGTAATTGTACTTTCAACTATTCAATATTAATTTATGATGGTAAACCTAATTTTATTTTAGTCGAGAATGTTAGTTTGAAAACCTATTG
This sequence comes from Candidatus Hodarchaeum mangrovi, assembly GCA_016839515.1. Taxonomy (GTDB): domain Archaea; phylum Asgardarchaeota; class Heimdallarchaeia; order Hodarchaeales; family Hodarchaeaceae; genus Hodarchaeum; species Hodarchaeum mangrovi. Next base: position 5,063 of record JAEOUE010000048.1, on the reverse strand, counting down.
GGGGCCAGTGATTATAGATGCTGGTATTTTTCAAAAATCAGACAATTCGATTTTAATATGGGCTAATGTCTCAGATTGGGGATCAGGAATTTCTGAGGTAATCTTAGACTATGAATTTGTTTCCCAAGGAGGGTCTGGAGGAAGTGGAGCTGATTTACAGACAGAAACAGTTAATATGGATTATAATGGTAGTTTATATGTTACTACCCTCTCTTTCTCTAATAGTGGAACAATTACATGGAGTATAATTGCAAAGGAAGGTTCTAATATATTTAGTACTTCGAAATCATCTTCTCAGCCATTTTTCATTACGATTCCAACAGATAATTCCATCTCATGGGAAGAGTATTTACCAGTTATAATCGCTGGTATAGTTATTCCTTTGGTGGTTATTTTTGGAGCAGTTAGTCTTCGGAGAAGACAACGACAAAAAGTATATGTAAAAAAGCAGAAAGAAAAAGAGATAGCCCAACGTTTTACTGATGTTTTAAGCATAAGATCGATTATTTGTAGAAATAAATTTGGAATAGCATTCTATACTGAAAACTTTTTAGTTGAAACTCAGGATCTTGATTTAACAGCAGGATTAACATCAGCTGTATCTAGTCTTGTAACTGAAGTATCTAAAAGAGCGATGAAGAAAGGAGAATTTGATGTATTAGAAAGAGAAGGGTTTAGTATACTATCGCATCATGGTGAATATTCTACAATAAGCTTGGTATCTGAAGGACGTTTAAGTGAATTTATGAAAGAGAAGATTACAAGACTTCATGAGGCAATTGAAACAAGATTTAGTCAACAGGATCTAGAAGATGTAGGAATAAGAGACTATCCTGAAGAATTTAGAGGATTGATCTATCAACATCTAAATGTCGGATTATTAAGTAAATTAACCCTTGATTTTAACCGATTTCAGAATCAGCGAAAGGAATTCACTGAAAAAGAACGAAAACACATATTATACTTGAAGGGTCTTCTGCTTCGTGATGGTCAAATTGCATTTTATGTGGTTACTTTTACCTCATCTCTTACAAAACATGGAGTATCACTTGTCAAAGCATACAAATTATTAGAGAAATGTTTCCGCTTAAAAGTCATTTATCCAATAATGCTTGAACCGAAAGTTACTTAATTCTTATTTCATTTAAAATTTATTCATTAATACTTATTCAACTTTCTAGGTGCTAGAACTTCGCTCCACATGAGATACAAAATTTTCCTTCTGGTGGGTTCATGATACCACATACTGGACACTCACGTTGTTCAAAACTGTCCTGAATAGGGACTTGTTCTTCAGCAATAGCTTCTAAGGGAGTCAAGAGGATTTTTTTAGATTCTACTACACTAATATTCCACAGTGATCCTACTTCTTTTAATTGACCCATAATATTTTCGGGTAAGGTAATACGATTATCACTATCCATAATTACCATCCGAGAAAGATCTAAGCTAGAGAGGTCAATATCTTTTCCATGTTGTCCCAGAAAAAGACCGTCTCTAAGCTCTATACTTCTATTTGCATACCCTGCAACATGATTTGAATGGGTTGCGAAAAGAAATGCCATTCCTGTATCTCGATTTAACTGTTTAAATAGTTCTAATAATCGAACACTAGTTTTGAAGTCTACATTTCCTGTCGGTTCATCTGCAATAATAATTCGTGGATTATTTGCCATTGCACGTGCTATAGCTACTCTTTGTCTTTCTCCTCCACTTAACCGTGTAGCAAGCTGGTTTTTGCGAGGAAGAACACCCATGGTATCTAATAATTCCAATGCACGTTTTTTTCTAAATTCATATGGGACCTCTGCAAGCGTCATTGATTGAACAACATTATCATAAGCAGATAAGTCAGGAAGAAGATTACCCTCTTGAAAAACAAAACCAACTTCATGTCTACGAAAGAAAGTCAAATCCTCTTCAGAGGTTTTAGTTATGTCAAATTCTTCATTGAATATAACAGATCCTGCTGTCGGTCTCATAAGGCCCCCCAAAACTCGTAACAATGTTGATTTCCCAGATCCAGAAGGCCCAACGATTGCAACAAATTCTCGCTGTGAGATTTCAAAACCTACACCTTTTAATGCCACAACTGATGCTTGATCTTGTTTAGCACGGTAAATGTGATAAAGATTTTGCGCTTTTAATAGTGATTTAGCCATTCTTTTTTCCTCCTATAATTCACGAACAACGATTGAAATTTTTGCTTTAATAGAACTTCGTGTGGAGAAATAGGTAGCAATTAACATAGCTATTAGAGTAAGGGTCAGTGTTCCTATTAATCCCAAGGTATCAAATATAATTAAGCGCTTTAATGTCACACCAGAAGCAAGGGTACTTAAAGGAGTTATAAAAACATCGATAAATTCAAAAAACCCATTAAATAGTATTGAAAGGCCTAATCCAATTATTAATCCCCAAATTACAGAAGTAAGGAGTAATACAGCTGATTCACTAAATACTAACTTATAAATTTGACGATCAGAGGCACCATAACTACGAAGAATAGCAAATTCTCTTTTTCGTTGTTCCATTAGAATACTCATGAATATAAATGTAGCTAAAGTGGCTGCAAGTAGAGAGATGACAAAATCAGCAGTTAATAAGCCAGGTATTCCATAATCAACATTTTCAATTTCATTTGCTTGTCGAATCTCCTCTTTCAAAGTTTTAACAGATATAATCCATGAGTTTGTAGGGGAAAGAAGAGCACTTTTAATAGCTTTAACATCTGCATTTGGTTTTGTTTTGATAAGATATTTTGAAGCCAATATACCTTTTGAATCATTTGTAAATAAATTTAATTGATTTTTAAGAAAATTTGGGATTAATGCAGTTATGAATGGAGGTAATGAGCTTAAATTTTCAGCTAAAGCAGTCAAATTACTGACACGATTAAGTAATGAATGATCGATAATTATATTGCTTGGTCCAATTCCGGCGGGACAGTGATCAAACACACCTTTTACGGTCACATTATGCGGAATAAAATCATAATTAATAAACGATCCATTCCAATGATATGTTAATATTTCAATTGTAAAGGATTCACCAATTTCCAACGCTTTTTCACGAAAAACTGTTTTACCAAGAAGAACTCCATTTGGATCCTCTCTTAAACTATTTATTAAGTCTGTTGGAGTAGAATCAGGAACAGAATCACTTTGCCAAATTCCTACAGTGTCATAAAGTTGATTATCGATTGTATATAATAAAACTGGATCATTGAATACCATTGCTGAAGTAACTCCAATAGCCATAGCATTATCAATTTTATCTGAGCTAGCTGCGAATTCTTGTATTATTAATGATGAAAAATTAAGACTAGTTGAAACCGAAAGATCAGCACCAACTTCAAAAGTTACTAGACGTTCTTTATGAAATTCCCCTGTATTGCCTTGTACTGCAGCGAGAACACTGAACGATACAGTTAAAGCTATAATTAAAGCTAATCGTGGCATATCCCCTGCTTTTCGAAAAACATTCCCTTTCGCTAATAAATTGATATCTTTTAAGAATCCTATTTTCCGTGTTACACGATCTGCTTTAGGAGGTATGAAGACAGCTAAGCGAGCGACTAAAGCAGCTCCTCCTATCCAAAATAGAGGAGGTCCTAAAAGTGCTAGAAATCCTCCAACTACTCCTAAGTTAATGTAATAGCCAAACCAATCATTCGCAATAACTAAAACTAATACTAGAAGTCCAATAGTAAAAAATATTAAGTCTAGATTATTACGACGTAGAAAATTTTGTTTTTTAACCTCTGTACGACGTACAGACTCAGTTATTTCCATTTCAATAAAAGTATTTGCTTTTCCATTTACCATGAGTAATAATATTACAAAAATAAGTCCTCCAACCACAAAAAATGCTATTTGGTCGAAATAGAAAAAGTCGGGAAGCTCACTTAATGCATAATCCCAATCCCATCTCATAAATCCTTTTGCTGTTCCAATACCCCATGCAGCGAATATCGCAACTAAATAACCGATAATTAAGCCACTAATGGCTAGAATAAATGTCTCTATTAGCACTTTTCGCTTAATTTGCCTTGGAGAGGCTCCTTGAGTTTTTAAAATTCCTACTTGATATTTTCTTTCATGTAATGATAGATCTACACCAAAAGAGAGTAAATATAATGATAAAATAGCAACTGGAACAGTAAGAATCCCATCAAAAATAAAGATAAACAGGCTTAAGATTTGAAATGGTAGTAACTGTCCTTCCACAAGATTAGTTCCAATGAAAACCAAATTGGTTTTCTCAATTTCATTTATTAACCGGTTAATTTGGCTATTAACTTGTTGTGGATCAGCTAAATTAAATTTATCCTCATCTATTTTTATAACTGCGTATCTCATTTCATTCATTCGAAGATCTGTTAAGAATACGGTTTTATTTTGACTTTCCAGTAATTCTTGAGGTACATAAATTGATCCAGCTGTTCCAAACATTAATGCTTCAGAGAAAATTCCTGCAGAGGCTCCAATATCTGAGGATATTATCCCTGCTACTGTTACATTACTTAAAGTAATTTGAGAAAGAGTATTCTGATTGAAAATATTCTCTGGATCTTGTTGAGTAATTGCTAGAGTAATAGATTTTAGGATGTTTCCTTGTTGAATTCGTGCTTTTTCAACTAGATCCTCTGAAATTATTACACCATGATAATAGGGACTAGAATTAGTATATATTCCAGTATCTGGTGATGTAAGTAGCTTATTCTTAAATCTAACTCCAATATCAGAGGAAGAAAGGAAGGTGTTTGAGAAAACAATCCCTTCAGCATTTGAGAACGTTTGATTACTATATTCTACGAGTATTTCAGCTTCTAAATTGGCAAGAGTATACATAGTTGTAGAAGTACCAGTTGTTTCTACAATTGTCCGTGCATTGCCATATAAAAGCTGCGCATCTAAAACCTGTGGATTAGATTTGAAATTATTCTTAAAACCTTCAAGTTGGGAATCATTAAAATTTCCTCTAAAATCTATACGAATTTCATAAGGAGAACCCTCTATAACAGTATCATATACATTATTCATCAATACGGTCGAATAAAG
>JAEOUE010000047.1 GCA_016839515.1 Candidatus Hodarchaeum mangrovi | reverse complement strand
TTCGAATTGGTTACAGGAATTCCACATACCGGAGATTCAATAAATCTTAGAGGCGATTCAATCGTTACTCTCTCTCGATGTTTTAATATTCGAGAAGGATGGACACGAGCCGATGATCATCCACCTGCAAGATTCTTTAAAGAGTCTCACACTAGAGGACCTAACAAAGGCGTGACCTTAAAAGAAGATGGTTATCAAAAATTATTAAGTGGATACTTTGAAGCTAGAGGATATGATAAAGAGACAGGAATACCTACTGATGCTACGTTGAAGAAATTAGGATTAGATTTTGTAATTGGGAAACTAAAGTCAACCGGAGGTAAGAAGTAGAATGTCTAAAGCCATAACAACGAAAAAAAGAGGTGGCGTAGTACACCAATTCATTGTTGTCGATCCAGATCTCTGCACTGGGTGTGAAACATGTGAAACGATATGCTCCTTTGTACATGATGGCGAATTCAATCCAATAAATACTAGAATTCATAGAGTAAGAATAGAACCTGTATTTAACATAGCTCTAGCATGCCAGAAATGTGAAGATGCACCTTGTATTCGCAGTTGTCCCGAAAAGGCCTTGGAGAAAGATGAACGAGATGGTTCTATCCTTGTAGATGACGATAAGTGTAATGGATGCGGTTATTGTGTACGTGCTTGCGATTTTGGGGTTATGACTATGCATATTACTACACAAAAAGCACTTGTATGCGATCTCTGTGAGAATATGAAAGAGGAATTTATTGATCCAGAAGTAGGGAAGAAGGAGCCCCAATGCATTGCCGTATGCCCTAAAGAAGCAATCTCTCTCAAAAATGTAGAGCAAATTGGTGAAGAGACAAGAATGGACGCAGTAAAACGTCTATTTGGGGATATTATAGGACAGTCTAAAGAATAGATTATTCTTTTTATTTTTTATTTTTTTTTAATATTGTTTTAATAAGATTTAAGGCTAGATTTTAAGCATATAGAATTATATTTCGCGATCTGTAAGTTGCAATATTGTATTAACTTAAAACTAAAATGAAATCGAAATTTTTAATTTATTTTAATTAATGGCTTATCCAGTACCTGAGGAGATTTGTAGGGATGTTCATAGAAGTTTTGTAAAAGCCCTTTTTTTTTAAGTTGTTGATACTTAAGATCGTTAAGATTTTTTAATAATATAGGTATTCTCATAATATTTCTATACAATAATGGATTCCTCTGTTTGAATAACTTTCGGCCAATCCGCAAATAACGGCTCGGATTTAAAATAGGTGAGCTAATTAGATGTTGAGTCTCTATAGCGAGTTTAAAGAGTTCAGGGGCACTGAATTCTGTAGTGCCATAACTTTTATCATTGAATGTATCATATTGATTAGGGCTAAGTTGACCTTTTTGAATAGCTTCTCGCCAAAAATCTGATCTGAAAGCGAATCGAAATGGATTTACAGTAACAACATCCATTTTTGCAGTACGACAATAATCAATTGTTATCTGTATTTCCTCAGCTGTTTCACTAGGAGCACCTATGATGAATGAAGCAATTACAATTAAATTATATTTATCTGCCAGCTCAAATACTTGGTCAAGCTTTTGGCGCCATCGATAAGGATCTCCTCCTATTTTTCGATACATATTGATAATACGTGGTACCACAGATTCTAGCCCTATTATAAAACCGGTACCTCCAGCATTTCTCATTAAACGCACTCCTTCTTCATCTATATGATCAGCGCGGCTTAATACCCAAAAAGGAATATCAAGCCCTTCCTTAATTTTTAAGCGTAGAACTTTTTTGGTAAATTTGGACTTAATTTGTAAGTCATCATCCATTATTATCAGATTTTTATATTTTAGCTCATCTTGAATTATGGTTATTTCCTTAATGATATCTTCAGGGTCACGGCGGCGATAAACCATATCTAATGGGGGTCGACTGCAAAAGCGACAGCGTCGCCATGGACAACCTCGATCCCATTTCATACTTGCTGAATCTCCAATCCAAAGGTTTTGTAATCGATTGTATTTAACATGTCTAATAAACCTACGATCCGGTATTGGGAGACTCTTAATATTTTTAATATAATTTAGATCAGAAAATTTCTTAGTTGGGTTTCGAATAATATTGACGATCTCTAATTCTGCTTCACCCGCTACTGCAATATCAATGGTATTGCATTCTGAAAAAATTCTCTCTTTCATATGTGTTACATGAGGTCCACCCGCTAGAGTTATTATATTTGGGTTTATTAGTTTGACCATGTTCAAAATATAATAAGAAATCTTACGAAGACGAGTAAGGATTGTAACACCAACATGAGTAAAAGAACCATTTCTGAT
>JAEOUE010000258.1 GCA_016839515.1 Candidatus Hodarchaeum mangrovi | reverse complement strand
CCAAATATAAGAGGAGCCTATATAGAAGAAATATCGTTTTTCTGGGATGGATTTATGGATAATATCTTTAGTGATCTTTCAGCCCGAGAAAAGATAATTAGATCACGTCAGAGTGTGCAAGACGCCATTCATCATGCCCAAACTTCTTTGAATTATCTAAATAATGAAATTGGCAGACTAAATAGAGAGTTTGAAGAAAAAAGAAAAACAATAACTGAACTTGAGGATCAATTATATCAAGAACGGATTAGAATGATTCAAAAAGCCATAAACCAAAAGAAATAACGTCTGACTTGATAGTTATCATAATTAGGAGGATTACTGAGCTAGAACCTTTTTATCAATTTTATTTGAAATAAGTTCTACTAAACACCATTTGTACTAGTTGCGTAAGCAACTGGGGAAAATATTTGCATAAAATATAGGATAAAATAGACGAGTGCTGGAATAGAACATTCCGTTGATAAAGCAGCAGTGGACGTGTGGAGGGTTCAACCGACAGGCTTAGCTGGTTGCCACGATTCGCAGGAGGGTGACTGAACGGGGAATTAAGTGGTTCATCGTCAGTTAGCATCAGGAGTGACGTATCATCTTTGAATAGGTATGAAAAGTGCGCTTTGATCTTTTGTCTCAGGACAATTTTTTGATATTTTTCCACTTGACTTTTGGCTATATTATCAAGAAATTTATTATACATGTATAACATCGTAAAACCAACTTAATTGGGAAAGAGAATCAATGTGGAAGAAAGGATCAATCAGAAGAAATAACTACCAGATAACTGATATTAGCTTTCGATTCGTCTTTTTAGGGGTCCAGGTGTTGCTTAGTTCCCCATTATTCATTCAATTGTTGAGATCGGCCCCAATGCCTTTTCAAAATGGCCAACAGATTCAAAATTGGCTCGAAAAGACTCCTCCTGAGTATCTCGACACAATCCTTGCTCTTAGTGTGATGACAATCATTCTCCAGCTCATTCTTAATCTGGTCATTGTTCAATTCATTCCGAAATTCTTTGAGCTGAAAATCTATTGCAGAAACTGGCTTTATAGCTATCTCGGGCTTTTTATCCTTCTCACCCCTTTATTAGTCATTCTAAACCTAATTTTTGGCCCAACATCAGCATTTTGGTTCTGCTACATCATGTTTGGATTGCCCTATGTCTGTATCTTAACCTATATTTCTTTGTGGATTATTTTAGTTCAATGGACATTCCTGCTCCCTCTTTTGAATGGATTTATTTTCAAAAATACAATGACAAGCATATCAATAATTTCTCTTCTCTTTCTTCCAGTAATATTCATCATTCCATTAATTCAACTACAGATCAGTCAAAAACTCGTCAGATGGTTTCGCATACGTCAAGTGGAGCCAGAGCTGGTACCAGGTTCCAAAGACATTGATCTTCGTGTATTCCTACTAATACTTGGTGAATATTGGGTAATTCTCCCCCTCTTTTTGATGAGTATTCTTGTACAAGAAAATTTGGGTATAACCACATCCACCATCATTTCATTCTTTCTTGGCGTCATTTTCACCATTTGCTTCTTCCTCCTCCCCGTAGCAATGCTATTACGCCCTAAATTAAAGCAATTCAAAAGAACTTACAGAACAGACCATGAGAAATAATCGTCAGATAGCTTAAGGAGAAATGCATCATCGCTGAATGAGCTATAGGATTAGAATCACGAGTGCTGGAATAGAACATTCCGTTGATAGAACCGCAGTGTGCGCGTGGAGGGATCGATCGACATGCTTAGCTGGCTTCCACTAACCATAAGAGGGTGATTTGACTGGAAATTTTGCGGTCCATCGTCAGTTAGCATCAGGAGTGATTGAGCATCCGCTAATAGGTATGAGAAGTGCTTTTTGGTATTTTGTCTCTTGACATTATTCCTCTCTGAGAATTATTATTCTTACTTGGTTATTCTTTCATAGATATTATGATTTTTCCAGTGAATTTTCCATCTAGATAATACTGGATAGCCTCTGGAGTCTTATTTAAAGGGAAAATCTTATCAATTACTGGAACTACTTTACCACTCTCAAGGAGTTCTTTAATTTGGATAAAATCCTCTTCCTTAGGTATTGGTATTTTTGCAGTTATTTTTTTATTCCCAATAAGTGATATTATTGGACCAATCAATAATGCTTCAAAAAATCGTCTTGTTGATCCTCCGATAACGATATATCTCCCTTTAGGATTCAATATTCGTTTAAAATCCCGTATTGATCGATAAGCAGCAAAATCAATAATTAAATCATAAGTTTGTCCAGTTTTTGTAAAATCTTCTTTTTTATAATCAATAACGTGTTCTGCTCCTATTGATTTCACTTTTTCTACTTTGCTCGTGCTACAGACTCCTGAAACCTCAGTTCCGAGTGCTTTTGCTATTTGTACTGCAAAAGTTCCCGTCCCACCGGAAGCACCGATAACTAATACTTTCTCCCCTTGTTGAATTTGTCCAAATTTCTGAAGACTTTGTAATGCTGTAATCGCTGTTATTGGAACGGCTGCTGCTTGTTCAAATGAAATATTCTTTGGTTTTTTTATTATTCGTTTTTCTGGAACACATCGATATTCAGCAAATGCTCCCCAGGTACTTATTCCAAAAACTTCATCACCTGGCTGAAATTTTGTGATCTTTTTTCCAACTGCTTCTACTACTCCAGCTATATCATCCCCAAGTATTTTATGACTCGGTTTTCTAATTCCTAATGTAGTTAACCTAATAAAAAATGATTTTCCTTCTACTACAATTTTATCAATCGCATTTAATGAGGCAGCATAGACTTTAACTAGTACCTCATCATCCTTAGGTGTTGGTTTTTCAACTTCTTCAAGTTCAAGAACTTCCTGAGGAGGGCCATATTTTGTGTGGACTATTGCTTTCATCTTCATTGGTACACGTCCATTAATTAACACTCATGTATTTCTGATGCATAACTTACTGATGATATAAAGCTTCTTAGCTTTAAACTAGGATTTTTCATTAAATAAACTCTGATATAAACAATAATTGAACTATTGTGCGTGTACGTGTGAAGGCTTCGACTGACAGGCTTAGCGAGCTACCATGAATCACAGGAGGGCGACTAGGCGGGAAATTAGGCGGTTCGTCGTCAGGTAGCGTAAGGAGTGATTGAACATCCGCTAATGAGGATGAAACAATGCTTCTGGTCTTTTGTCTTAAGTCATTATTCTTCTCTTGGAATTAATCGTACCGAGAATTTCTATTCTTCTTTGTTTTACTTATTAAAAGAAATTAAATCAAGATAGTGTGAAAATTTTGTCGCTTAACGTTGGTTATATGATCAAACATTGCCAATAAAAATTGACAATACTAAATTAAAGGTGCATTTTGGTAAATCGAAAAGGTATGAAATGAATTCAAAATTCAAGGTTCTGCCAAGAAAACTCGTAGTATACGATACTAGATAGAAGTATAATATTGCTAAAGTAGCTGCTCGTTCGTTAAAAATCCTATATAGATCATTATCTTCCCAATTCAGCAATAATCACTTTCTGATTAGCACGCCACTTGTTAATATACTGCATAAAACCATAGTTTCAATTTTCTCTGGTTTTACTATTTCACTTTCCAAAGTGTTCCACTATGCTCCATCGATAGAATAAACACACCTCAAAAGTGAGTCGAAGCATGCACCAGATCTAATTGTCATTCCCTCAGTGGCTGTATTAAAGTTTTTAACCATATTAAAAGTCTGGAATGCTTTTTGGAATTTTGATTTAGTTAGGTTTGATTTAATTTCAATAACAGTAAATACACCTTCAGATAAATGTTTCTCAATATGCAATGAATATTCTTAAGACCGAGCGAGAATTCAACAAACGAGCTAGTTTTACCGATAAAGATGATCGTTTACCAGAGTTCTTTTATAAAGAACTCCTCCCTCCCCACAATACAGTTTTGAATGTTTCTGACAAAGAATTGGATAAAGTTTATGGAAAATAATCCTTTTCGATTCTTCTTTATTTATCTCTTTACTTTTCAGATTAATCTCCATATTATCTTCTTTAAATGGTAGAATGACATTAAAAGAGAATGAAAAACCACGAAGCTAGATTAATTTTTGGGAAAGAATTTTATATAAAAATTAAATCAATTCAAATTTATTTTTGATTGAATTATAGATTCTGAAAGTGAAAAAAACCATGACATTTGAAGAAAAAAGTAACAAGATTGATAGAATCTTTACATTTGATTTAATAAGAGGTGGTGCTATAATATCTGTAGTATTCATTCATCGAATTCTATGGGATTATTACTTTGGTTTCTATTCAGGGGGCGCTATTAGTTCTGAAATTGCAATTTTGTACCTATTTATAACAATGGCAGGCATTTTCTATGTGATATCAGGTGCAGTGAATGCGTACATGATTTATAAGAGACTGATAACTGGTCAAATCACATCAAGACTTGTTATAATTAGCGGATGGATAATGGGCCTTCTGATGATTGGGTACAGTTTCTTCTATCGTGCTTTTTTAACACGGTCTTTAGATGATACAATGCCAGTTATTGTAATGGAAGAAACTCTGTCCAATGGGACAGGAATAGTTCCATACTTACTTCTATTTGGTAGACTACCAGATCCCCCCATACCTGTCATGACATTCATTGGAATGGAAACACTCTCAATGATTGGTGTTATTATAATTTTTATCTCCATATTTATGGGATTTCTCTACAAAATGAAAGGAATGACTAATCCTAAAACCGTTTATGGTTCATTAGCATTAATGGGTATAATCATTTTCATTATATCCCCATTCTTGAGAATGACAATAGGCGAGATAATACGAAATGAATATATAAATGGAAATCTCCTTCTAGCATTTTTCATGGAACCATTGACAAATGGAATGATGCCTATATTTCCACATCTCTCGTATGGTTGTTTTGGAGCAATTGTAGGAATTGCGATGGCTAGAAAAGAGAAACCCAGAACAATCCTAACTGGAATTGGTATATTCGTCTTAGTCACATTTATATTTGGCATTATGTTTATTGAAGAACCCACAAGTCCTTATGGTTTTGAACCATTCACCTGGGAAGCTAGTATTGCTTTAATGGGACAAAAATCATTACAGCTTGGTTTGTTTTTCTTCTTGATATTCCTCGGACTTGCATTATTAGATTATCGCTCTCCAACAACAAGGGAGAAGTGGGCACAATTAGCAAAAAAGGTTCCTGATTTTGGTAAACTTGCTTTAACCATCTATATGTGGGAAGGCGTGCTAGCAGCAGCTCCCCAATTAATAATTCGCCCACTCTGGTCTGAATGGAATGCCAGTTTTTTCAACATCACAATATTTGCGCTGATTAACGTTCTTGTATGGTCGATAATCCTACTATTTTGGAAACGTGTAGATTATAAAGGATCTATGGAATGGAACTTAGTTTGGGTTGTCCAAAAACTCTCAGGAAAACGATCTTCCCGATTTCGAGACTGATTAGAGCATAATTTGTTAAATATGAATATTCTGAATGATTAATCTATTCGTTGTTTCTGCTATTTCAGATATTGTAAGTGGTTCAACAGGTATGGTTGAATTAGTTAAAGGATATCTTGGAACAGAGCTTGATGTTACCCAATATGGATTGAATATTCTTAAGGCCTAGTGAGAATTTAACAAACGAGCTGGTTTTACCAATAAAGATGATCGCTTACACACATTCTTTTATAAGGAACCACTCCTTCCTCACAATATAGTTTTCAATGTTTCTGACGAAGAATTGGATAAGATTTATGAAAAATAATCACTTTTAAACTATCCAAACTGATCCTTTAAGAATATTGTTATAAATCAAGGTTATACGAATAAGTATTGAGAAAAATTATTCATAATAATTAATCATACAACGTTGGTTAGTCCTGATTTTTATATAAAAAGTATATACACAATAATTTTTTGTGGTCAAAATGGAAAGATCAAGAAAAGAATACCAAGAACAATAAATATCAAAGAATAATATTTTTCCCAAATTCCAAATTTCCTCCTCCTCAACCTTCAATAAGAATTTATGAATAAATATCGTTGGTTAAGGAAAAAAATTAAGTCAAAATGACTTGTCATAAAATATAATTTATTACATTAGAAAGTTCAGACTTATTTGAAGGTCATATTCCACTTGATTATGCTATTAACCAAGTGAAAGAATTACAGTATATTAATAACGTTGTTAAATTTAAGACATGACTCAGGCATTAGGAGGATCCCCATAATCAGGCTCTTGATGATCTCGCTGATCCCAATCATCCCCTTCATAATATGATTCTTCATCATCAGGTTGATCTGCTCTTCTAGAAACTTCTGTAATATCAGTATAAATATAATCCACCTCGCTTATCTTTCCTTCTTCTATCATTTTCTTGTAACAACTCTTGCACATAAAATCATCACTGTGACGGGATTTATGTAATTCTCGGATGCCAAATTCTTTGCCACAATACGAACATTTCTCTTTTTTCATGTCAGGATCCACTTTATTATAATCAGTTTTCATTCATAATTTATTATCTATTAATAAACTAATACAGGTCTATGCTGGTATTTAAATTTTTCAAAAGAATATTTTTAATTTGATATTCTTTTTATTTCAAGAAGAGAAGAGCATTTCGCAGTACTTTGAAGAAATACAGAGAGTGACTCTTAATTCAAAATAAGATGATCAAGATTTTGAGGATTCCGTAATTCGAATAGTAGCAATAGACACCTGAAGAAAGGAAAGTAAGCGCCCTTTATATACCAAGTAGCGATCTTCCCAAGCGGGATTGAATTTTTGTTTATAAAATTGCAATCCTTTAAAGGAAAAAACATTTTCAAAATAAGCGATTAATTCACGAAGGATTTTCCTAGTTAAATTTGAATCTTCTTCCTCTGATAAACCCGCGAATGGGGCTAATCCCATGCTAAATTGCTTATATCCCTGTTCTTTCAGTTTTAAAATATAGGATGCAAAAAGGAAATCCATGCCTCCATTGGGTATTGCCTTCCTATGACGCATCAAATCTATTGTAGCAGCATTCTTTTGATATGATCGAATTTGATTAAGAAATGCTATAATTCTTCCTTGTGGATTTTCAAGAGTAACTACTGGTGTTTCCTGTAAGTAGCTTTTCTTAAATCGTCCAAGAGTAAAGGAACGTTCACGACGTCCCGATAAAAGCCATTCATCTGAAATTAATTCAATTTCTTGCATTAATTCAGGAAGGTGTGGAGGAGTGTGAATAGTTACTGTATATCCTGCTTTTGTTAACTTCTTCATTGAACGACTAAATTTATGTTTTTTAATTATAACACTAGAAAAGTCATTAATATCTAATGAAGCTTCTTCTCCGATTTTGAAGACGTTAAAACCTAGCTTACTATAAAGTGGGATAAAATTAGGTAATGAATGATGAAAGGCTAATTGCCAACCATTTTTAGTGCAGTAATGTAGAAAATCTTTTATCAATTCTTCGAGTTCTTCAAAAGGTCCTGATGGATCACCCAAACATAGAGCAACCCCATATTTTACCCGATAAGCAATAAATGATTTTCTTGATTTTGAAAAATAGTAAGTTTTATCTGGCCATAATTTAAAGAAATCTATGCTAGAATTACCATATTTATCCAAAATTGCATTAGCTTCTTGTCGTTCAATTGGTAACAGTTGATATTGGTAAAAAATAGGTCTAAAAAGACTGAATATTAAAAGAAAAATGGTGATAAAACTTAGGATATGTAGGGAGCTAAGAAACCAATGCCCTAATAAAGTTATAGCGAGTGTTTCTTCATGCTCCAAGAAAAAGATTGTTTTTAAATTTGCTATAAAAGCTGTTGAAAGAGTATAGGGTGAATTTAAGTCTGAATTTTGTAATAAAAGAAAACCAATAGTTCCATAACTCACTAACACAACTAACATCATAGAACAAAGGATAAAACCATCTTGTATCCGGCTAATTTCACTTCTAACATAAAATTTATCTCGCAATAGGATTAAAAAGATAATTTCAGCTATTGAGAATAAAATTAAGTATGAAGATTGTAATTGAACAATATCAATAATACATGAGAGCATTAGAAGAGCAAGAGTGAGAACCCAAGCAAGAAACTTTCTGTTTAATAGTTCAAAAGTAAGATAAATTAAAAACATGCCTAAAAAAATCCTTAAGGTGCTAGTTATAAATCCAAGGTCTATTAAAAGAAAATCAGTGAAAAACGATGATTCATACGGAAATTTAATCAGAAGTGCAAAATAAAGATTTAGTACTCCAAGAACAAAAATTAGGGTACATATAATCCAAACCAAGATATTAGCTTTTAAATAATCATTTGAAAGAATAATTCGCAACAAATGAACTGGATTGATCTTATGAATTGAAGAAATAGACTTAGCCCATGAAGGAACTTCTTCTGGTTCTTCAGGAATCTGCATTAAATTTCATCATTTTTCTGTGTATAGCGATTTCATTTTACTAGAATACGAAAAGGGAAAAAAGATCTTGTTCCAGCTTAAACCAAATCATCAAAAAATTTACTGTAATCTTCAATTTTTTTTATATATATATATTATTCCACCTAATTTGAAAAAGACTATATATGACAAAACGAGGGTATGTGTTTTTTTCTATCCAAAAATAGATGACTATAACCGTAATATTATGCAAAGCTCTTACAAAGCTTTTCTTGAGTTAAACGTTGGATAAATTCAAATATGATTTAATGAAGACTAAACAATATTATGAAATATCAAAGAATAGAGGTAAATTTATATCGAAAGGTAGTTTTGACTAAAAAGGACTGAAAATAAATCTTATTATGAAGTTTTAGAGGAGATGGATATGGTATGACACCTATAGATAAAAAGATAATAGCACCAGACCTACCTAGTTTTGCAGACAGAATGGATTGGTTGTTTAAGCAGGATAAAAATATCAGTTTCGTTGTTTTAAACACTATACCGCTCAAATTTAAGGAAAAAGAGCCATCAGTGGTAAGAGGACTTGTGCACTCCAGCGAATTTCAAGGAGACAATGGTGGTATACATCCTATTTCGATACCATGTGATTCAGTTGAAGAATTATTAATGTTTCTAAAAACCGAGAATAAAGATTTTAAAATGAAACCAGTAAAGGAAGTTCACTCTTCAGAGACACACGAGGTTTTTATTTCAGCCAGAGTTCAATTAAAATTATCTAATGCACATTATCAGGTATTATATGCAATCGATAAAGCAAGAGAAGAAGAACACAGGGAGATGTTAAGTTCCTT
>JAEOUE010000257.1 GCA_016839515.1 Candidatus Hodarchaeum mangrovi | reverse complement strand
TTCCCCTATTTGGTGTGGTATGGTAACTAGGTGATTCTCCTGTAGGTTTAAATAAATGAGTCTTTTCATAAATCCGATCGATTCAGGGAGAGAAATTAACTTGTTGCATCTCAGATTAAGAGTATTTAGCCTAACTAAATCATTAAACGAATTTGGCAGTGATGAGAGGTTATTAAAATTAAGATAAAGACGTTCCAAATGTTTAAATTGAAATAGTTCTTCAGGAATTTCTTTTAAACGTGATGAACGTAAACCTAAAGCGACTATATGAGTATTTTTAATTTCAACTCCAAATGTTATAGCACTAATTCTTGGGAGAGTAGGTAAAGTTCGTTGGATCTCTCTTTCAAGTGTCTTTAAATGAATTTGTTCATCAGATGAGAGGATTCTTGTATCCATTTGAGAAAAATTTTCTTACTGAATCATTTAAAGACTAATGCTCGAGGCAATTCTTTTAAAAATTTTAGGATATCTGAAAATAATAAATAAAGCTTGACTTAAGCCTCTAGAGCTAGATTGACCACAGCTTTCGCATGGATAGCTGTTGTATTAAACAGAGGTAAACTTTCTATATTTTGAATGAGTAAAGGAAGTTCAGTACAGCCAAGTACTATCCCATCTGCTCCTCGTGATCTCAAATTAGCTATTATATTGAGTATTTTTTCTCGTGAGGAGTCCTTTACTTCCCCAAATACAAGTTCTGAAAAGATAATTTGCTGAATAACTTCTCTCTCGGTTCGATTGGGAATAATAGCTTGAATTTTAAATTTATTTAATCGATTTCGATAAAAATCCTTCTCCATGGTAAGAATTGTGCCTAGAAGCCCAATGGTGGAACATCCAGCCTTTTTAATTTCCTTTCCTGTTGCATCAGCAATATGTACTAAGGGAATAGAAATATCTCGCTCTATCTCTTCAGCAATTATATGAATTGTATTAGAACAGATTAATAATAGCTCTGCACCAGCTTTTACTAATTTTGATGCGATATTTAAGATATAAGTGGTTATTGCATTCCAATTCTCCTCCAATTGAAGTGAATGAATTGTTTGAAAATCTACAGAATATAATATACAGCTAGCAGAATGGTAACCTCCCAACTCCATATTAACATATTTATTAATTAAATGGTAATATTCTTGTGTAGATTCCCAGCTGATTCCACCAATTAACCCAATTAATTTCATTTTAGCAACTCAACATTCATAAATCATGATCTGATCTACGAAGAATTATTCAATTCAATAGGTAGAAATCGTTTATAATGAATGTGTTTGATTTGATATACACTTCTCTATTTCTTTTCCTATTGCTAAGCTTTGCTCTATATTTATTTACATCCTATCTAATAAAATATATTTTTTCTAAATATCCGAGAAATCCATATCCTGATCAGCCTGATTGGGGAAGGATTGAGGATATAAAAGTTCCAGGACGGAATAGCAAGTATCTTGATGGATGGATAGTTTATCCGGAACACATCGCCCAAGAACTAGGTAAAGTTTCCATGGGGGATCCCAAAATAACAAAATATAAAACGATTCTATTTATTCATGGTTGGGGTCGAGATAAAGGGCGAATGGTTTCACGAGCAAGAAGATTCGCCCAAAAAGAGTTCATTTCAATCTTTTTTTCTGCTCAAGATCATGGTAAATCTTCCAAAGTACAACGGGGTATGAATATTATTCGTTATAAAGAAGATATTGAGGATATTATAGCATGGTGGAAAAATCCCTTGATCTTAGTTGGACATTCTCTAGGGGGAGGTGCAGCTTTACTCGTTGCACAATCTGATCTAGTAATCGCGATAATTGCAGAAGCTCCTCCCTATGCTTTTCCAGATGATTTCAAATATCTTTATAAATTGGGTTTAAAAGCCCTTACACGATTTTTTCTTCCAGGAATCATCTTAATTCATATGTTACAACGGAAAAAATATCAAAAAACTGATTACAGTCCGTTAGCTGTTGCTGAAACGATAGAAAAGCCTGTACTCCTGATTCATGGTATGAAAGACGAAATTTTTCCTCCAGAAAACACGGTACTTCTAGGAAAGAAAATTAAGAACTCCCAAGTATGGTTACCTGAAGAATCTTCTCATTATAACCTGGAAGATCATCCAGAATATGCTTCAAAGGTGGGAAAATTTCTTGTTTCTCTTCGATAAGTATGAATTTGGGTGAACGCTTTTCATAACTTAATCTTTAATTATATTTATTTTTAACTGGTAAGTCAAAGAGTTTTAAGTTATAGAGTTGATAAATCATGTTTCCTTTTCTCTCGGAAAAGTCCAAGCCAATTAAATATTATATTGATAAAGGAAACTATTCTGATGCCCTTAACCGCTTAATTGAACTGAAAGGAAAGCTAGAACTCGATTCCAAGGAATTATTAAACTTTAAACTTCTTGAAACATACCTTTCAATTCTATCTGGGCAAAAAATTACTGCTCTCCAACTTGCAGAGGAAAGTCTTGAACTAGGAAGAGATTTGCAGTTAGATAAAGGTATTTTTTTTGCTTTGATTTTAAAAGCAGAAGCAGTTCGTCATTCAAGCAGATTTATTGGAGCAGAAGCTCTTCGTCATCCAACAGTTTATTCCGAGATTACTCCTGAAGAAATTCCACATTATTCAAAACTTATTGCAGAAAGTGAAGGCATATTCAATGAAATCCAACCTGATGAAACACTAGAGTACCTTTTAATGGAAGCTTGGTTAAAAAAGGCGCAGGCATTACTTTCTAGGATTAAGAAACAAAGTGATAATTGTTTCTTAAATTTAAACCATTGTTTAAAGATTTTCGAGGAAATAGATAATAGAGAAGGCATCGCGTCGACTTTGCAGAGTATCGCCCTCGCTTTTGGTATAAAAGGTGAAATCCCAAAAGAGATAGAATATCTTCAACAGAGCTTGAAGATTTATCGTGAGCTTGGGATTCATTCAGAAATAGCAAATTTGTTACTTAGAATCGGTGTTTTATTGTTTCACTACATGAGTAAACCGAAAGAAGGATTTAAATTTCTTAATGAAGCCTATGAGCTATCTGAATCATTAAATGACCAATCTGGGGCTGCAGTAACACTTAGCTTTATTGGGAATATGTATACATGGCTAGGTGAGCTAGATCGTGCACTAAAACTATTACAACGCTCATTAATTCTTTCGGAACGTATTGGGAACACTGAAAGCTTAGCTTTTACTCTCAATAACATCGGTTGGAATTATCATATTCGAGGAGAACTAAATTTAGCATTGGAGTCGTTAAATCGTGGTGTATCATTGAGTCGTGAAAAGCAATATCCATGGATACAAGTATGGAATCTCTCCAATATTGGTTTTGTATATCGTGCTAAGAATGAGTTCGATACAGCTTGTGGTTATTATTCACATGGAATTAGTATCAGTGAGGATATTGGAGATTATCTAGCTATGTCTTGGGGATTATATCAAGTAATTAAGCTTACCATTGATACAAATTCTATTGTTAACACAAAAAAACATCTTGAACGACTTAGAACGCTCTCTGAACGATATTCCATAAAATTAATCAGCCAAATGTACCGTAATGGTCTTGGAATGTTGTTAAAACGAAGTCCACGTATTCGGGACAAAGCCAAAGCACAAGAATTTTTCGATCAAGTAACTGCGGAAGATATTGAGGCGGTAGAAGTAACTGCAGATGCAATGCTGAATCGATGTGAACTTCTCCTTCTAGAGTTTGATATATCAGATGATGAACAAGTATTCAAGGATGTACGAAAATTAACCAACGA
>JAEOUE010000046.1 GCA_016839515.1 Candidatus Hodarchaeum mangrovi | reverse complement strand
TTCTTGTTTTGCACACCTTTTGAACCACCTCTAGCACAAACCAAACCGAGTATTTTCAAATTTATAGCCACACCGTCTAAAGATTTCTGAAGACTTGATTAAAATATCCATTGGATATCAGAATTGGGATGGATATGTTTCCACCTATTTCAGCCTGAATAACACCCAATCTCCGGAATTATCTACTTCCTCCCAATCGGAATACCAAAATCCATACTTTCTCTCCTCAACTGCAAGTGTGGGATTGTATTCTAAGAAACGTTTGTCAAAATGGTCTTGATTATACAAATGGAGATTAACCGGTACAACCTCGCAATCAGTGAGGAACGAAACAGCTCTGTAAACTTTACTAGGCGCGAACATAGTGCCATGTTCACCAACTAGCGAAGTATTGTCAAGTAGTTCAACGAGGTTTTTGTCAACATGTTCAAAACGAAGCTGGAAATAGAGAGATTGAACTAATGATCCAAAGGTAATGATTATTGCTAGGATGAGGAAGAATTGATTTGTAAATGCTAACAATGATGTGAGATATGCGAATGGTCCAGCAGCAATGGACAGATGCTTATACGATTCACCAGCCACCCAAAAAATAAGCAAAAGAAAGCAGGCAGATGCCCAGATTATCATAACTAATTCAAACAAGATATTAAATGAGAGGAGTTCAGGAATTATAAAACCTCCAATAGAAATGGGATTAGAGTAATATGACTGAGCAATGAAAAAAATGAGATAGAGTAAATACCCAAAGAATGCAGGAGTGAATAAAACTCCAACCACTCTATCATTCGGATATCCTTTCTGTTTATAATATGTAAGGATTGCAGACACATGGGCACGAAGAATTTCGATATACATACCTTTGGTAACAATAACCGCGAAGATGAATCCAGCAATGAATATGAGTGGGAACTGTATGTCTAAAAATGAAAGTCCAACGTAGACCACGAACAAAGTCTGTGTAGATAATCTATGTGCTAGTAGTGTCATTGCTATTGGTACCAGAGCAGACCAGTTCCATGGAAATGGAAGTGTGGTGAGAAGGACCGAAGTACTTGCAAGTAACAGTCCAAATGGCCTAGCTGATAAGGTCGAGCCTTGTTTTACAATAAAGGGACTGATAAAGAATAAGAGAGTAGTAAAGAGAGCGATCTCAATTGAAGAATTACTTCTTATGAAAAAATAGAGGATTGACATAGTAATAGCATCAAGCACGATTGATAGACGATTAGTTGTACGCCCATCGGTTAATTTTCCAGCACGAGCGAATAATCTGAGTGTCTGATCGAACAATTTTGGGTAGAGCACTTCCTCAGACAAATACTCAGGGTTCTTGATTTTATTTAGAAAGAAGAATGTGTCAGGTGTTCCTGGAAAGTAATATTTAACGTGAGGAATCGCACGAAGAGTCAAACCAATTACAAGAATGGAGCAAAAATAGATTATTTCAAGTAATATATCCATGACTTGCTCTCCTTTTTTTAACACATAGACATATGGGACACCATAGCCAATTTTGAAGAAAGTATCGAACGACTAAAAGAATTATTCCCTTTTCACAAGAAAGGACGTAGCACAATTATTGAATAATCACAATTTTATTGACTATTAAGTTAAGAGAGTATAAATAGAGTCTAAGCAGCGGGTTGACATAATGACCGTTGAAATGCCATCAGATGAAAAAGTAGATGCAAGAAAGAAGATGCTACGTGGGGGTGTCTTTATGTCTCTGAGTCCTTTTGCATCCTTACTCTTAGGACTCGTTGTTTCGTGGCAAATCCAGCTCTATATTTCTACGGATCAGTATGGTCTTTTTGTATGGTATGATGTGCTCACTTCCTTCCTCATTACTTTGGTTCCTTTTAGAATTCACAACGCGATAGGTCGTTACATGGCGTACTCAATTGGCAAAGAAGATGAGGAATCAGTGGTTAATTTGAGAAAATCATTAACTGTAAGTACATTGATTTTGGTGCCGCTAACTGGTCTCATCGCTTTTTTTATCACGCCAATTGTATTGACAGTATCTGGACGAGGTTCGGAATATCTGTTAATTGATGGGTTGGTTTTCACCTTCGGAGTCATGAGTATTAATTTATCAGCATTTCCGAGCGTTGCGGCTTCAGCATATCGAGAATTTCGTAATCTTGGTGTTGGTAACTTGCTTGCTAATGTGGCTAGCCAAGTTGTTGTAATGGTATTGATTCCTTTGAATTGGGGAATTCGAGCACTACTCATGAAATCAATAATCTTGGGACTAGTAACAGCCCTCTTTCTATATTCCACAGTCAAAAACATCTGGTCTCTGAAAGGGTCGCTGTATCCATTGAAACCGCTCATCAAATTTGCATATCCGCCGATAATTGCATTTTTGTTTGCGTATGTATTAAATGAAGTCTTGATAAGAGCAATTTTTCAGTATTATGATACTTTAGGATATGGCGGAGAACTGGGGCTCTATGGCTTTGCTGTGAGAATAGTCACGTTTGTCAATGCATTTACTTTAGGCTACTACGGCACCCTAGGTTCATATTATACTGTAGCATTGGGAAAAAGTACAAAGGATCTTGATGATATCTTTCAGTGGACAGTACGAATGTCATTCTTTATTTTTACGCCAATAATTGTTGTATGCCTTGTAATGGCCCCATCTGCATTTCTAATAGTTTTCCCACGCTATTATTGGGCATATCAATACTTCGGGATTTTAATAATTCAAATGTTCTTCTACTTATTCTTGAGACCATTACATGCAATTCTTTCAGCTTCAGCAAATACGCAATATATACTAGCATCCTCAATTTTAGCTTCAATACTGAGTGGATTTTTAATGTTCATCTTTATGGAATTTGGGCTCATGTTTGTTGTTTTAGGATATATTTCAAATCCAATCTTTAGTGCTCTCTTTTCAGTAATCTTTGTTAAAAGGAGTGTACCTGATTTGAATCTACGAGTTGGAAGAATTATGCATTTTAGCACAATCGCATTTTCTGCGTTGCTACCAGCTGTTGCAGTCCATTTTCTACGAATTAATCCAATACTTGAGCTGGCGGCAAATGTATCAATATTCATTGTGATTTACATTGGCGCTACTCGAATTCTCAAGTTGGTTACTGAACCAGAAATTAGGAAAGCTACTGTCTTTCTACCTGCTCGATTTGTAGATCCTGTAACGAAGTTTCTGATTTTACTTTTTATCAGGAGAGGAGAACTTAACCCACAAATTTCTAGTGATTAGAATTAGTTCTTCAACAAAGAAGGGTTTAAAGCGAGTTCCTTATCCCAATCGCATAGAGAGAAGGTTTCTACCATCCCACAAAACGGGTTGTAAAAAAGATGCTAGGTTTTGATGATATATTTCAGAAAATCCTTGAAATAGAAGACAAGCTAAAGCTCTTTGATAGAACAATTGATAATGTTAGATTTTGGGAATACGTACGGCAACCAATCGTTGTAACAATCTATGAACTTCTTAAAGGTCAAGGGAGTTCTCTGATAAAAGGACCTTCTCTTCGCGAAAGAATATGGTCAATTATTATTTCATTTGTAAGACTATGGAAGAACCCGATTTTCGCAGGAAAAAAGGACCTTTTGTTTATTTCAAGTCCTCGTAGAATTTTAATGAAAGATGGATACTGGTGGGACATCTATACCGACACTATAATAGAAAATCTCAATCTAAGCTATGCGGCTATTGAACATAGTATCAATCTTCAACATCAAAGACCACCAAAGACTTCAAACCTTTGGTATTTTGATTTTGAAACATCACTCATCTATATTGCAGAAAAGTTGAGGCTATTTCGGGTCTCATTGAATCATGATGAAAGAATCTTACTAAAGAAAATCAGAAAAATGATAGATCTCTCATTTGGTGTGAACCTTGATGTTGAGAAACTTGTATTGAGGCATTTGGGATATAGGAGAATTAGAATTCGCTATTTTCAATTTGTACTGAAAAGAATCAGACCTCGGGCAATAATACTACTAACAAGCTATGGCAAGGAAGATCTTATAGAACCTGCAAAATCCTTACGTATTCCTGT
>JAEOUE010000256.1 GCA_016839515.1 Candidatus Hodarchaeum mangrovi | reverse complement strand
TGGTGTTGTTATACTTGGTATCCCCCTTGCATTCTTTACCCAGTATGCTATGATGTTTATTGTTGGTGTGATAGCCTATCGGGGTGATTGGTTCCAAAAAATTACTAATTCGCAAATTAAGACCTGGATTATCATCATATTAGCTTCAGCTTTCTTTTTTGTTTTCTATATAGTCTTTATTTTCGGAATTGAATCTGATTTTCAAGTAATGGCAGGGAGTTTCACCTTACACGCTCTTGTGTATGCAATGGTAGATAATGTAATCTGTATGGGCATGATTTTCGTATTAATACCTATTTTCCGAGATAGATTCAATACCCAAGGGAATATACTAAGAAATCTATCGTCGAATGCATATATCATGTATCTCATTCATGCTCCTGTACTTGTAGGAGTATCTATAATCCTTGCATCAATACAATTTTTGCCATTGATTAAATTATTAATAGTATTTCCATTATCAGCATTATTTTGCTTTCTTCTAAGCCATTTTATTCTCCGAAGAATTCTCTGATATGATAAAAAAAATGCTGCATATGACCTATGATAGATACATAAGGACACCAATCAACAATTATAATTGTTATAGCTAGGATTTGTAGAACTTTTGTATAGTATATATCCTAATTTGTCGTTTAATATTGGAATGAAAGGATTGCTAGGAATTTTCAATCTATTGATTTGAGATTTTATAATCATTCATACTTGTAATAAAAAATATATATACTTGAATGGCTCTAAAATTTAATAATGCTTCAGATTATTTAGAAAAAAAGCTTTTGATAAGTGAGGAAAGGTGTCAAGAAGCAGAAACAGCCTTTCTAAAATTTGTTTGTTATTAGCCGTATTCTTGCTTTATCTGAGTATAAATTTCTCTCCTGGCCCAATTCGTTTATCGACCTCATTAGTTTCAGCAAATTAGACCATAAGATGGTCTAATTAAATTGGCAAAAACATTCATACTAGATGTTTTAACAAGGTGTGAAGTAAAGGTCAGTTTAATTAAGCCTTTTATGTTATTCAATCAATAACTAGTTTGTCCAAAATCTTTATTTGTTGTTTTAATTCCTCATCGGATAATTTGCTGAATACCTGTAAAAAATTTTGATAGATAACCATATTTCTCTTTTCTATCACTTTCACAGCTTTTGGAGTTATTATGTAAAATTGTAATCTATAAAATCACTAGGAAAATCTAGTGCATTAAAAAATAATGGGGTTCACTCAAAATTTATTGATTTTAAAAATTCAACTCTCTTTGATTTTATTTTATCCATATCTTCCCCTACCCACATGAAATGACCTCCATGTGTCACCAATAGCTCAAAATCATTAAGATTATTTTGGAGATATTCAGCATTTAACCATTTAACATCATTATCATCTTTACTATAGATTAATAACGATCGTACATTTATATTATCAACTGGAATCTTTTTGATTGATGCTAAGAGCTCCATATCATGATTAAGACCAAGTTTTCTTATACTCATTGGAACAGTTGTGTCCATAAGTTTTATCATCCATTGCTTTCTCTCCTTATCTTTTGATACCAGATCAGTAAATTTCTTAATTTCGTCTTTGTCAAGTAAAGTTTCCAGGCTGATTATACTCTTGAAAGTCATCTTGAAAGCTATTCTAATAGCTATTACAGTAAACCAGCTCAAGATATCCTGTATTCTATTGCTTGTAAATAATTTCATCCAAAATGAGTCAGGTGCTTCACTCGGTATTTCGTATAGTGTGCTAACACCAGCTTCCATCACCAGAGCATAGGTTCTCCCAGGATATTTATTAGCAAAGTTGAGTGCAAGAGGACCACCTGCTGAGTATCCCATGGGAACAACCTTATCGATTGCTAACTTGTCCAATAATTCTATGTACTGATCAACTTGCTCCTCATAAGAGTAAGGCGTAAAAGGTGTTCTTAAATATCCGGGTCTCGAAACCGTTAGTATAGAATATCCTTCTTTAACCATATCATTAAGAAAATATGCTTGATCAATTCCTCCTGGTCCCCCGTGCATAAAAAATAACACTGGCCCCTTTCCAGTTAGTTTGTAATGGATTTTCCCCATAGCTGTCTCCATTAGTTCTCCATCATCCATTACTCTAAGAGCGGACTTTTTCCACCTCAGGTAACAAATTATCAGGAAGATAATGAGAACTACAAGTACAATTAGTAAAATCACTATCGTTTGCATAGTTATTTCTCTTATTAATAATGTTTTAAATTTATCTTATCAGAAGAATTGGACTAAAGCTGCAGATTCATTAGGTTATTTATTATCATACGAAAAATCCTTTTTCGTTAATTTTACATTACATATTGGTTAGATGACTTTTTGAGAACTTCTTCAGACTGTAATTATCATTAATATAACTAATTTTTGTAGGTTTTATTTGTTAAACAGCTTTTTAGCACGTTCAGTAGGAAATAATTTGGCAAATTTTCTTTGTTGCCATTTAACAATTTTATCCACACAGGATTGACAAATCTGAACACTATGGGATTCATTAATCTCAAGTTGATTAAATTCAGAGGTATAATTTTGGATTTGTTCTTTACACAAAATACATTCCATTACTCATTATCCTCCTGTTAATCATTATTTTGGAATGACTTAAAGCTAGCTTTGAGTCTTATTCTGATTAAACAGTTAAGGTTGGGTTCTGTTTTCCAAACAACACATCCTATATTTCAATATTGGTGGAGAAGTAACTACTAAATCTATTGAATCTGGCGCTATTTCACTCATATTGTACGAATTTGAAAAATAAAAATTATGATAGGTTTTCATTGGGCAAAATCTCCTTAATGTTTTCACATTGTTCTTCTTTGACTTTGATAGCTAAAAAACCAATTACTGCTCCTGTGATAGCTAAGCTAGCACAAAAAATTCCTATAGCCATATAATTATACTGAGCCCAAATCAAACCACATAAGGCTGTACTAATTGCAATAGCTCCTCCCTTTAAAGCTCCACTTAAAGACATAATGGTTCCTTTTTCATTGGGTGCTAACTGGGTTAACAGAACTGGATTTACAGTTATTGAAAAATCAAATGATGTACCTAATAATATTAACCAGAAGATCACGAAAATAGGATTATATGAAAAATGAGAAAGAAGCAACATACATCCTGCAGCAACCGAAAAACCAGTAACAGCACATTGTTTTGGTCCAAATTTATCCCCAATCCATGTCGCTAAAACTGTTCCAAACAATGTACCTACTCCCATGAACGAATAAATCGTACTGATAGCTGACTCTCCTAGTTGAAATTCTGTTTCCATCCAAGTTGAAAAATAGACAAAAATCCCCTGTATTGCTCCAACAGCAAGTAAAATCATTACCAAACCTGCTACCGCACTTCGATTCAGCAATACTCTTGTAAACAAATCTAAAGTTGAATTTTTTGTCCTTATCTGACCTTCATATTCTCTTTTCGGAAAATCAAATTTATAGATGCCCATCAGCATTATCGCTGCTCCAATCGCCATCATTATATGGGGTAATCGCCAATTAATATGTTCGATACAATAACCCACTAAAGGTGGCCCAATGATGAACGTGAAAGGCCAAGCTAACCGTACTAAACCCATTGCACGAGTTCTCTCCTTATAAGAAAAACTATCCCCTAGTTGTGCTAATAATATTGGAAGGAAAATTGCACTTGCTAACCCTGCAAGAGCTCGTGCTATTAAAATATGCTCCCATATTTGAGCTATTGCAATGATTAAAGAACTCAAGATAAAGAGTATCAAACCTAGAAGTAGAAACCCCTTTCTTCCATACAGATCAGATAAACTACCGAATATTGGGCTAGAAAGTGTAAAAATCGAATATATTGATACAAGAAACCCCATATAGATATAATCAATATTAAAGGTCTCACTAAACGTCCTAAAGTACAATATTATATTCTGAAAATCTGCAAAAAAAACTATTTGGGCAAAAAAGAAGAGCCATAACTGCAACGAGGAAGAGCTAGTCTTAGTCATCTTAAATCAGCAAAAATGAATATTAAAGTAATAACTAGCAATTCTCTTATAATCCTTACTCCAGATTAAAACACTATAGGTCAAATTCATAATAAAACACCAAGGAAACTCCTAAGTTTCTTCGGTGGTAATTGACTAAAGTTATTCCATGCAAAAAGATATAGAGTCATAATTGTAAATTAATATTACTAGCAATTCTTCATACAACCTAAAACTACTGGTTTGAATTATGTTCTGTTGTGTTTCCTAAAATAGTATCGGAAATAGCAGATATAAGAAGCAGTACACCTGATGAAATAAACTCACTTTGTCATCAAAATGTATTAAGACTTATTGACAGTGATTTGAGATTGAAGGGAGAAAAACGATTAATGAATAACAAATAATTACCTAAAATCCCCAATTGAGAATATCTTCAAACTGATATTATAATTGTTGAAGCTAGCTATTGAATAAAGAAAATCCAATAATTACCAATGAGATCAGCAAGAAAACTCATCTTTGTAAAAAAAGAAGTAGAAAAAGAAGAGAAGAAGATTAAAGACATATCCATTAGAGGTAGGTTAATTAATCTTACCTTCTATGCAGGCCATTTCCACGCATGCCAAATAATCAAAATATAAATTATAATTTCTACAATGGCATAAAGGATGTAGTAGGCCCAAGCTCCTGGCATAAGTAATGTAATGATTATAACACCAATATAGACTATACCCAAGATGATGTTTACCCAGCGATTTACTTTTTCCATCAATATTAGGGAGAAGAAAATCATTAAACTCGGAATCGCCATTAATAGTGCACTGAACACCAGAAATTCTGGAGTAATCTGTACTCCTCCAATTTCTCCTGTTAATAATTCCGCGAGGTTTCCTGGTTTATAAAATCCCAAAACATCCGCATAAGAATAAAAAAACATTACTGATGTCCAGAGAGCTGATAGCTTTATCTTAACATTAATTTTCATATCTTCCATAATTTATTCACCATTTTTTCAGTTGTATTGTTTCATTCATTTGTTACAAGAAAATTGTGTATGTATATCATAAAAGATTTACACTAATTTACTTGTTTAACCTAAAGATAACAAAACATCTTGGTTAAAGCCTTTGATTATTAACCAGAAGGCTATAATTAATTCAAATAACAGGGTTGGAAGTGAAAGCACTACAGAAATGGGATCAAAGCCAGTATAGAATCCAAAGAATGATAAGAACGAATCTAACATCCCTAATGTAACAACAATGATTCCTAGTGCACCAAGTCCCCTTGGGACTAGTTTCGTTCTAAAAAATATGTAACAATACATAAAAGCTCCAGCATTGAATGCAAACCCTGCAATAGAACTACTTATATCATTGAGTCTGAGAAAACTGTGTGTTAAGAGTTGATAGGAAGGATCAGCAGGAGATCCCGAAGTAACATAGTCGTTGCTTACAACAAGCAACAAGAGAAAACCTAGCACCCCAATCGTAAAACAAACGGTTTCTAATAAACGGAAACCTACGGAAGATAAAGCCATAGACTCATTGTACTTTTTTAAAACAGGATATAAAAATATAGCAATCAGAGCAGTGCTAAAACACATTACGAGAGTTAGCAATGAAGCAATTTGAATATTTAACTCATTTTGAGAAAAAAACGCTAAATTTGTTTCTATGTCTTGATAATTCCCTAAAAAGCCAGCACCTACTATACCCGCTACTATCGCTAATAGCCACATTATTCCTGCAATTTGTGCATTGATTTTATAAGATTCAGTTTTATTCATTTTAATACCTCTTGTATTTTTTTCAGTTGCATTGGTTCTAATATCTGTTACAAGACCTTTCTATAGATTTAATTTTTGTAAGATAATAATTGAACAGTATAGAGATGTGCCAAAACCCATTTTGAAACTACAAGTAGAAGAAGCAGCGATAAAATATCAGAAGGACTATTTATGATTAAAAATGGGACTGGAAAAAATACTAGTACTAATAGAAGAAAAACTAAAATCCCAAACATTATTAAAGACAGCATTGTTGGTTTTGGAATCGTGAACTCTCTTTCAGGATTATCACATAGACCAGCAAGAATAGATAGGGAAAAACCAAATATCCATAATACCAGAAAAGCATTCCCAAAGTTAGTCAAAAATGGTAAAGTTGATTCATTCAACGTTAAAACCATCATTACAAGAACAAAACAACTTACAACAAGTGAAATGATTCTTATTCTGCTTCTAAACTCGTTTTGTTTTATTTTCGTAATGAACATCGTCTTTACTTCATCAATTATTTCTGATAATATTTTCAAATTGAACCCTTTATAAATTTTTCTACATTGTGTAAAAATATATAATCTATGTAAAGATTTATAAACAATGTCTATAATTGATAATATGACATGGCATTAAACAAATATAAGGATATTAAAAAAGATAAGCGGCAATTGCGCGTTAGAAAACAAGAAAGAACAAAACAGGCAATTCTAACCGAAGCTGAGAAGTTTTTTTCGGAAAGACCGATGAATGAGGTTTCACTAGAGGATATAGCTGACGCAGCATTTGTTAGCCGAACAACGCTGTATAATTATTTTCAAAATAAGGATGAAATATTTTTCAACCTTGGTAAGCAAGCATTCAAAGACTTGAATGAATACATTGAGAAAAATCTTCCTAGTGATCTAGCTGGTTGCGAACAAATCCTCTTCCTTTGGGAACATTGTATAAGGGAAGATCTTGAAAAACCACTACACGAAAAAATTATTAGGGAATCGTTTAACCGTATGAATTATAGAGATGCATCCATTGAAGAAATGTATTATAAAATAACTGAAAATATAGAAACTACCAAATTGAAGAAAGTATTTGAGAATTTTAAAGAACCTTATCTAATAGAATTGTATATAGAATTGCAGAAACACAGAGATTTTTGGACGAGAGCTGTAAGAAAAGGAAAAATAGACAAAACGATTACTATTGATATGGAAGACATCCAAATTGTTGAATTCTTGTATATGCTAATAATGGGAATAGTAGACCAGATGGAATTACGAAAATCATTCTTAAATCGGATCAAAATGGACAAAGAGACAATAATAAAAACTTCATTAAATCTTATAACCATATTTCTGAAATGTGAAAGTTCTAGCCTATGCTAATTCATTTATGACTTACAATTGATAACACCGCTAAACGGATCTTTCACGAGATTTTATTCAATGTCATTTAATCAATGTTATGTTCAATAATGACTTCAAAAATGAAATCAAATAAAGTTAATTGGTATAACTTGTCTTATGCTTTTGAAATCTACAAAAAATCATTGATGACTTTTTAAGAGATCATTACAAGTAACTCTTATTCCAAGAAATAGCGCCTACTGATGTGTATTATAGATGGATGACTATCTAAATATTTATTCTGAGCTTACTAATCCTATTCGAATCCAAATTCTCATGTGGATTGGTGAAGAACCTCAAGCTTTATCTGATATTGCCACCCATTGTTCTATTTCTAAACCAGAAATATCTCGCCACCTGTCTAGAATGAAGAATGTTGGACTTGTCATGCAAGAAGCATCAACCCGAAAATATCACCCATCCGCGTTGGGAATAACTTACCTTCAACTTTTTTCTCCAATTGAATTTGTGTTGAAGCATTCCTCTTATTTCACAAACCATTACGTGGATCTTCCTCCACATCTTTTACGTAATATTGATGCTTTGATCAATGCTGAACTTATAGTGGACCTTGGAAATGTCTTAGCTAAAATTCAAGAGTTGTTGGATGATACAAGAGATGAGGTTAAATTAATGCTGGATCAAAGGTTACCTGTGGTAGGTCTTAAAGATAAAGTTAGATATGGTAGTTATATCTTTCCTAGTACAATGTCTGAGGCTCAAGTTGAATCAGGTAAACAATACTTGAAAAGTATGTATGAAGATGTCGAAGTTCGCCAAGTAGGCTCTGTAACTCATATTCTTCTGATAACTGATAAAAAAAGAGGATTCATATCGTTTCCGACTCTTGCAAGTAAAGCTGATTGGGCTTCGATCTGGGTCGTAACTGATAAACGAGGATTGGAGTATTTACAGGACATTTGGGACTATTTCATAAGTTTAGGGAAACTATATGAAATGTAGTTCACTCGATTCAGAATATTTATGATCAGACTGAATTGTTTCTATTCTGGCTAGAAGTTAATTATCGTCTTAAAAATCAAGGATTTCAGTCAAATAAGGTTTTTTAATAATTGTTTGTTATGTTCTCTTGATTCTTATGTCTGATGAACGATATATGTTAATCAATCTTAATGGATCTAGTTTAGTACAGAATCTTCAATTAGTTGTTAACAACACAAACCACCAACTTCCAATCGAACTTAGTCTGAAAGTACTTCTTGGATCAAAGGTTGAAATATCATTAATTGATGATTCCCTTCTTCTTATTGAAGGAGAAAATTGTGAGATTCGCATGGATATCACAAAAGCTGAACTATTGAAATTAAAATCAGAATGATGAATTTTGAATGAGGATTTACCATGTTTGAAAATGAAACAAAACACGAGATATTTGAAAGATATGTAATTGGTTTAACTGCAATTATAGTGGGCATTACAATTGCTATTATCTCTATTTTTGGCCCCCTTTTTCTTGACATTATCAAATACGCGAGCTCAGAATCAGCGATCACTCAGGGAATGGGTCAAGATTTAGTCAATTTAGTTCTTATAACTCCGATATGCTTAATTGGTGGAGTTCTTTACCTTTCAAAACGAGACAGTGCGAAATATTTCTTAATTCTCGTTCCCCTCTATTCCCTTTTTTATACAGGTCTTGCGTATGGTCTTTTTCCAGAATGGAGTCATCCCATCTATACAGGGAACAGTGAACAATACTCAATATTATTTTACATTGTGATTATTGGAAGTTTGATACTTTTACTCTCTACATTATCGATGTTTTCTCCTGAAGATGCTCCAGAATTTGATAGAAGGAATCTAACCATTTATATTATGCTGATGACAATTTTTCTAATTCTCTTTGCGTTTATGTGGATTGGAGAATATTTAGAAGTGCTATCTACTGGGGACACCTCGACTGAATCCTACTCGGAAGCACCAACTATTTTTTGGGTTATCAGGTATTTTGATCTTGGTATCACTGTTCCACTAGGGTTTATTGGATTATATCTTCTATATACTAGAACCACACAAGCTTACCCAATCATGTTACTATTCTTTGGTTTCTTTGTTACAATAAGCACCGCTGTTGTGGGAATGGCAATTGTAATGCTCTTAAAAAGTGATCCTAATCTCCAACCTGGTGGATTAATTCTTTTCCCAATCTTATCCTTACTCGCCTGGGCTGGATTGTTCTATTTAATCAAAGAGAAGTTACCTTGGTTTACGAAATAATAACTTTCCTCTCCTTTTTTCCAAAAAAT
>JAEOUE010000045.1 GCA_016839515.1 Candidatus Hodarchaeum mangrovi | reverse complement strand
CAGGGATAAAATGTTCCGAATATACCATCGCTACAACATCTCAGCTCATGAATGCTTACACTCTAAATTGGTCTCAAAATTTAATTAATAAACTGGGCTTAGACGTAAATCTATTTCAAGATATTGTACCACCAAGTACAATATTAGGACCCATTAGGGATTATATAGCCGAAGAAGTTGGATTAGAAAAAGGCACAAGAGTCATCGCCCCAGCTTGTCATGATTCTGCTTCTGCTATCGCAGCAGTTCCTGTTGATTTGAAGGCATATAAAAGAGGAGAATGGGCATATTTAAGCTCGGGGACTTGGAGCCTTTTAGGTGTTGAGCTAGATAAACCCTTGATAACCCCTAAGTCATTAGAGTGGAATATAACAAATGAGGGTGGCGTAGAAAATACTATTCGATTCCTAAAGAATGTTACGGGATTATGGTTAATTCAAGAATGTAAAAAAGTATGGGAAAGTGAAATGTCAGATCTTACATGGGAGGATATAATCTCCGAAGCTTCAAAAGTAAAACCTTTTCAATGTTTTATAAATCCGGATGACCCCAAATTTTATAATCCACCAAACATGGTTCATGCCATACAAGATTTTTGTCAAGAAACAAATCAATATGTCCCAAAGAAATTAGGAGAAATCTCTAGAGCCATTTTCGAAGGACTTACATTTAGATACAAGCAAGTAATTGAAATTTTAGAAAGTGTACTCGGAAAAAGAATAAAAATTTTATTTGTCATTGGAGGAGGATCATCAAATCATTTATTAAATCAATTCACAGCAAATTCATTAAATATACCAATTAGAACAGGCCCTATCGAAGCAACAACGATAGGTAATATTCTATTACAAGCAAAAGCAATAAATAGTGAAATCGAACTCTCACAATTAAGAGAAATTGTCAGAAATTCTTTTACAATTAAGGAGTACTTCCCAGAAGATAATGATAGATGGAATATCGAATATAAAAAATATCTTAAATATTGCGAAAGAGGAATCTAAATTTCATTTTTTAGATTGAAAATTATCTTTTATTTCCTTAATTCTATCTCGTAAATAAGCAGCATCCTCAAATCGTAATTCTTTTGCCGCCATGAACATTTTGTTCTCTAAATATTGGACAATTACATCGAGATCTCCTTCTTTCTCTAATTCTTCAAGCTTTTCTTCAATTACTTTCTTAAGACGCTTGGTCTCCTTTTCATTTACTTCTTTTTCTTCGGAAAGCGAATTTAAGATGTTTTTCTGAATTGTTTTGGGAGTGATGCTATTCTTTAAATTATAATCTTCTTGCTTGTGCCTTCTTCTATTGGTTTCATCAATCGCTTCTTGCATTGCTGGAGACACCTTCTCAGCATACAATATTGCCCTTCCTTCAACATTTCTAGAGGCTCTTCCAATAGTTTGAATTAGTGAACGAGTATCTCGTAAAAAACCCAGTTTATCCGCATCTAAAATAGCAACTAATTTAACTTCGGGTAGATCTAGCCCCTCTCTTAACAAGTTTATTCCTACAATTGCATCATATGTTCCATTCCTTAATTTACGAAGAATCTCAAATCGCTCGACGGTATCCACTTCAGAATGTAAATATGAGATTTTAATTCCCAATTCTGCATAATATTCAGCAATGTCCTCAGCCATCCGTTTAGTAAGTGTAGTTATAAGTGCCCTTCCTTTACTTTCGATGACCTTTCTTAACTCTCCCAAAAGATCATCGATTTGATTTTTAGCCGGGCGAACTTCAACTTGAGGATCCACTAAACCTGTTGGACGAATAATTTGTTCTGCAGATATACCATTACTCTTATCTAATTCGTAATTACCCGGTGTGGCAGACATAAATATTATGTATCTAATTTTTTCTTCCCATTCTTCGAAAGTGAGAGGTCGATTATCGAACGCACTAGGAAGCCTCCATCCATATTTTACTAAATTTTTTTTTCTGGATCTATCACCCCCTATCATCCCATGGATTTGTGGAATTGTAACGTGACTCTCATCGGCAACAATTAAAAAGTCCTCCGGAAAGTAATCAATTAAACACATTGGAGGAGAACCTGGAGGTCTTTGATCGAGATGCCTTGAATAATTTTCAATACCCTTACAGTAGCCAAGTTCTCTCATCATTTCAAGGTCAAATTTAATTCTTTTTTCGAGTCGTTGCGCTTCGGCATATTTTTTTTTCTCCATTAACTCTTTCAATCGTTCTTCCAGTTCTTTTTCAATTGATTCCAGAGCCATCAATTTATTCTCTTCGGGTATGATAAAATGAGTGGCAGGAAAAATTCTCACGTTAGATATGTCGTCAATTATTTGATTTGATAAGGGATGGATCTCTTGGATGGATTCAATCTCATTTCCAAATAAGGAAATTCTTATAGCTCTATCTAAATAGGCGGGATATATATCAACAATGTCTCCTTTGACCCTTACAACGCCTGGTTTAAATTCGATATCCTTTCGTTCATAGTTCATCTTGATCAATCCTCTGAGGATATCTTTCCTATTTATTATTTGACCAACTTCTAAGTTTAAAGAAACAGCTGTCCACGTTTCGGGATCTCCTATTCCATATATGCAAGAAACTGTTGCCACAACAATAACATCTCTTCTAGTCCTTACTGCGTGAGTAGCTGCCAGTCTAAGACGTTCAATTTCTTCATTTACACTAAAATCTTTCTCAATATACATTCCAGTCACTGGCATGTATGCTTCTGGTTGATAATAGTCATAATAACTCACAAAATAATGAACTGCATTTTCAGGAAATAATTCTTTGAGTTCATTATAAAGTTGAGCTGCAAGGGTTTTATTTGGGGCCATTACCAGCGTAGGTTTTTGTATTTTCTCAATAATATTAGCGATAGTAAATGTGTTATGTACGAAGATATTTCCACAACTTGCGCTGAAGTTTTCATTATCTTCCACTGCAATATCATATACATATCCATTGGTTGTATTGGTCTGAGAGATTTTAACAATTTGTCTAAAATTAAATTTTAATAAATTTTTTAATTTCTCATTATTGGTTTTATCGTCTAAATCAATAATCTTTTTAAAGATTGACTTGGAAGGAGATCGAAGATTATTTTCAAGCAATCTGACATAACTTCTTGAACAACCTATCTCCTGCGCAAACTTTTTTTGAGAGTATTTTAGTTTTTTTCTCAGATCTATGATATATTTTTGACAATTTGGAATTAAGTCTACATTGGTGTTTGCTTTTTTCCCCAGTATTGATAAAAGTTTCTTCTTTTTCTTTGGGATTGAAAAAGAAATAGATTTTGAATATTTCGTTAAATTTTCTTGACCTGAGATTGATAGTTGAAAATAAGTATTTATTGATGATTTATATTTCTTTTTTCGTTCCTTTATTCTTGATGTGATATTAAATCGCAGGAGTAAGTTTTTTATATCAAATACTAATTCCTTAGAATCAGATAGATAATACACAGCAGATCTTTCCACCCAACCATCGCCATCAAAAATTGATCTTATAAAAGGAATTAATTGATCATTAGTCAAATTATAGAATAAGCTCGGGATATGTTTTTCATATGAAGTAGCTCCCATTGATCGAAAAAGATTCGTGAGATATGTAGAATTAAATTGGATGTCATTTTTATTCCTCTGAATATAATTTAAACCTAAATTATCAAAAAAAATTTTACATTTACTTTGTAATGATGGATCCGAATTAGAGATTATTATATAGCGATCTGTGCAATTTCCTTCTGAAATGTATAAACCTGCAAAGATAAGGAAATTATCATCAATTTTTAGAAGGGGATGTAAATTTTGATTTCCTTTGGAAATTAGATTCACATAAGGATCAATATCAGT
>JAEOUE010000255.1 GCA_016839515.1 Candidatus Hodarchaeum mangrovi | reverse complement strand
TCTCATAGATAATTTGCCCTATTTGATGTAATTCAAACCCTTCCTCTTTTAAGACACGATAAAATGCTAAAGACATTGTGAATTTGATCATGTCCGTCTTGAAAACGCTTTTTTTCCTAGATCCAGGCTCAGGTAGTTGTGTTAACAGACTTTCAAATTCTCGTTGGACTTTTAATCTAAGATCAGGTATTTTTAATGGATCAATGTATTTTTGGAATACTTCAAGTTCCACTTTCTTATTATCCATTATACTCGAGAGGTTTTTCATCCACTGCTTTTTTGTTTCTACATAATAATTCGGTTTAATTCTTGAATTCATTGAAACCAATTCCTTTTAATCCCCAATATTAAAATTATTACGTACTTTAAAACCATTTTTATCGAGGTAATGAGTTTTCAGTTGAAAACAAATAAAAAGACACTATACCAACTTTCATAGGATAAAGCCCTAATAAGCTTAAAATTTATGGTTTTTTTACCTTTTCAAGGGACTATTTGAGCTAAGGTGATACAAATACTTTTGGGGATTCAAAAAAGTTGTATAAAGAATGTTCACAGCTAATCTAGATTATTAATTAAATGTATATGCAAAATAAACACTTACAAAACGAATTGGCCAGTAAATATGCATGGAATAAAAAATTGATAATGGAAGGATAGATTGGTACGACTTGGATCTACCCAAGGCAATTAAATATAGAAATACAGTTATTTCTATATGTAAGTTGTAAATAAATATCGGGATTTTACATTTTAACGGCTATATTTTCTTTGTTTGCGATAAAGTATCCCTATTCCTAAGCAAAGAATCCACACATTTCCAAAATGAGTTGGTTCTGAGGTGGTAGTTGTAGTCGTTATAATGTCGGTGTAGGTATTGCTATACTCGTAAATCCAAGTCTCGTTCGACCTGATATTACCATCAGTTTCTCCCCCAAATAAAATACTTCGATTGGATTCTTCATCATAAGCCATGTTAATGTAACATCGTCCAGAGGGGTGTGTAGTATAGGTTAATTCGTTCCAAGTATTAGAATTATAATCATAAGCCCACGTATCAGTATAGAATAATGTTTTCGCTACATTTGATCCTCCAAAGAAAATAATCCGATCTACTGATTTATCATAAACCATTGCTGCTAATATTCGTGCGGGGGGAGCAGTTGAGGGATTCATATTTGTCCAAGTATTTGAGCTGTAATCATAAGTCCAGGTATCACGCATTGCAGTGGTCTCACTCATTCCTCCAAACAGAATCATTTGATCAGACTCACTATCGTACGCCATTGCTGGACGGTAGCGTGCAGATGGGGAAGATACCGGAGTTTGCATCGTCCAAGAATTATTATTAAAATCGTAGATCCACGTTTCCCCTAGGTCTGTTCTATCTTCTGACCAACCCCCAAATAATACCATTTTATCGGATTCACTATCATATTTCATTGCAGCACACATTCTAGTAGAGGGATATTCTTCTGGATTCATTTCTACCCAGATATTGCTATTGTGGTCGTACGACCAAGTATCATTCCATCCCTCAACTGATGAAGGTGGATCATAATATGTCTTGAGTCCCCCATAAAGGATGGATCGATCTGATTCCGAGTCATACGCCATTGAATGACCATTCCGTCTCCCTGGACTCACAATTGGTGTTTTGTTTTCCCAAGTATTGGTATTGTAATCATAAATCCAAGTATCGTTATATCGTTCTTGAGTAACTGCTTTTTTCACACCTCCAAAAATTATTATTTGATCTGATTCACTATCATAAGTAATTGGCGAGTTACTTCTGGCGGACGGAGCTGAATTTGGATCCATTTCTGTCCATCCTCCTCCTTGATTTAGTATTTGGGTGGAACTACTGGGAATTATTATTATTATTATTATTCCTGCAATTAAGCAGTTAAAGATTGAATTACAAGTCTTTTTCATCTTAGTTCTTCCACTTTTATCCTTCTAATGTCTCATCCTAGATTTCAATCTGACTTCCTCTCCTTTTCTTTTGCTTAACGATAATTCTACCAAGAACCAAGGAAATCATTTTAAATCCTTTACCAGAATCATTTTTCCAATCATAGGATGATAATTAAAAATAGGGAGTTTTCGTGTTATTAAAGGTTTATACTATTTTAACTACTCAAATCTCTCCGTTTAAAGGCACAAAAGCGGAGAATTTCAATGAAGCGATGTAATTCCAGACCAATTATGAAATCACTATTCTGAATTTGTATTGTATACCTATTTGGATAGTTTTCTAGAGAAATACTTAGTATGAAAGTATGATCATCCGAAAGGAGTTGCTTTGACAAAAGAAAAAGAAGAACCTTATTTAAAACACAAACAATTTTTTATTTATTTTGATAACGTTGTAAAATCGAAAATCACTTATAAGACGAATTGGCTCCTGAGCATGTATGGAACAAAAACAGAGGTTTTTGATGAGAAGAGATAATTATAAAATATTTTCAGAAGGAAAAATAAGCTACCTGACCTTATGTAACCGTTTAATTCGTTCAGCGACTTGGGATCCGTCCATCTTAAAAAATAAGCAAATCAGTGACGAGGTACTCGACCTCTATCGAAATCTTGCTCTTGGAGGAGTAGGATTAATTATTTCTGGAGGATTCCCCGTTTTTCAAGAACAAATAAAGATGAATAATACCCAAAAATGGATAATCGAATATCGGGATCTTCGGGTTAATGGAATTGAGCAGATGCCTCTTATTGTTCATAATTCAAACCAAAAATGTAAAATTATCGCTCAAATCGAAAATGGGAATTTATCAGCTAGACC
>JAEOUE010000044.1 GCA_016839515.1 Candidatus Hodarchaeum mangrovi | reverse complement strand
GGTTGTGGAAGAAGAATTTCTTCATAGAATAAAATCAATTTGAGAAAGTAAAATCTCCTTAATTAAAATGGAGGTTGGTTTGAGCGACTTAAACACGTTTTTGAGCTAGCATCAAAACAACCTCCCTCCCTCCCCCC
This sequence comes from Candidatus Hodarchaeum mangrovi, assembly GCA_016839515.1. Lineage (GTDB taxonomy): Archaea > Asgardarchaeota > Heimdallarchaeia > Hodarchaeales > Hodarchaeaceae > Hodarchaeum > Hodarchaeum mangrovi. The sequence continues at coordinate 33,264 of JAEOUE010000044.1, read as the reverse complement.
TCTTACTCATAATCATTCTCAAAATATTTAATATTTCAGGTTATAATACTTCTAGCAATTATATATGGAATTTCAGTACGCTATATGCTCAAAATCCTGCGATCTTGAAAATATCAAGGAAACTATAAAACTTATAATTAATGTCTTGTTCTCGAGAAAAAATGTCTTCAATCGAAATAGACCAATTAGAATCAGTTTCCTTACATGTGTTTAAAGCAATTTTTGGAGAGCAAAAAAACGTTCAAATAGGTCAAGAAATATATCGAATTCATAAAACTAAGAGTGGACTGAGAAATGTTACAATTGAAGGGATTTTTTTTATTGAACAGAATCCTAACAAGGACTCACATTGGGCAAAACAAGCTCAGACAGGACATAAAATCCTTTGGGGTTTGAAAGGACGTAGATATGTCTTAAGAGTAATGGATGGTCAATTTCAAAACTTAATAAAAAAACGGAATTAACCGTTTGGTTCTGTTCTTATAAACAGAATATTCGTTCCCAAATTCTTCTAATAATTGATTCTCCTCAATGATCATTCTATATCTAAAGAGTAAAAAGAAAAAACAAGTACCAAGAAAGGCTACAAAAAGCCCTCCTACTGCTATATTGTACCCTAAGAAAAGACAAAGAAAACCTAGATACATGGGATGACGAATAAATCGATAAAATCCTGTTTGGATTAATATATGATCGGTTTCAATGACAAGTTTTGGACCACCAAACTTCCCAAGCTGTAATCGACTGCAAAACAGAATCGTTCCTCCCGAAAATAAAAGAAAATTTCCTAGAATAAGCAAATAGCAATAGATATTACTCATAAAGAGTGAATTCTCCCAATAGGAAAATTCGACATATGGTAAATAGAGGAAGATTGGAAATATCAAAAAAGAGATTATTAAAATTAATCTTTGAAAAGCATCCTTCTCAGCGGATATGGGACGAATGAGAATATCAATACTAATAAATACAAACAGGAGTAAAATTGGTAGTAAAATAGATAGCTGTGTAAAAATTTCAGGTGAAAATAGAAAAAAACCAAGATTCATAAAAACAAATAGGAAAGGAAGACCAATAACCTTCCCAATTATAAGCTTCAAGAACGAATCTCCCAGAAATTAATTGTGAATTTAACATTTAAAATGTTATAAAAGCTTTCGATTCTCCTTTTCTGAGTTTATAAGTCCTATAATATTTATGAGTCTTTAAAAGAAACAATAAAATGTAAGCAAAAGTAGAAATTCAATTGGAGAGTCTTAAAACTAATATTGACTTAATATAATAGATATAATGCTAAAAATATTCTTGGGTTGATCTCTAGATATATTAATTATTCTTTTTTTTTATGTTATGTTAATTTCTTATATAAATGAGATAATGAGGGAAAAATTATATTGAGAGAATTTTGATCAAACCACGCTCGTGCGTTAAAATACGATGCGATATAATCAATATAATAAGTAACCATTCTGTATCCAGGGAGTAAAGCTATCATATAATCATCAGGTGTGATTATTCGAATTTTTATAGAAACTAGATTGAGTAATTCAAATTCAATGATTAAAGAATACGTATTTAACCATGTGATGATATTTATAAAGAATGAACTTAAAAAAGTCTGATTTGCCCAAATATCTGGAGTGTTTTGTCGGATTATTGAGTATTTCACATTTCCATTATCAACAATTGTAAGGATATCTTGGATTACTTTATCCAAGGAAATCAATTCGATCTCTGGAGGTGTAGAGTGTAGTTGTATGAAATCTGAAGCCAATAGAGTTGAAATTTTTATTCTTCTATTGGCTTGAACTATCTTTCGAGTTGCTTCAGTATCTTTAAGTACTGCATTTATTCCTAAATCAAGGTGTAAAACCGAAGTACGTAGTTCATGTATAATTTCCGTTCCCCAAGCCGGAATCTCCATAAATGGAGGTTTGTTTTGTTGTCCAAGGAATATTTTTAATGGGTTAATATTTATTATTCGAAAATATGGTAACATTTTCAAAATTGCAGATAAAGAAGTAGGAATGACAGTCGAAGGATGGAATCTACAGAGCTTAGCAAGAGTCTGCGAAAAAAAAACTATTTTATTATAATCTACAACTAGAATTGGTGTGAAAGGTCTGTAAATTTCAGTTGAATCTATTAATTTCAAATTTAGAACTTTCAATCCATCCTTAATGGTACTGTGATTATTTTTTCCCATAATTGCTGAAAGTAATTGGAGTCGCTTGAACAAAATAATTCGTATGATTTATTTCCCTTTATCGGCTTCAAATAATAATCTAAACCTGAAATTATTTTTAATAATCGTAACCAATATTTTAAGTATTGTTTCTCCGTTGTATCCCTTGTTTCAAGGATTAGGTGATTTGATTTCATATTAAAATTATTAAATAAGGATAAAGTAAGCATAGAAAATATAATAGGAGTTTGGGTCTTTTTCAAAAACCCAACTCCATTTTTCTCCTGCAAAATCATCTATTTCTCCTTAATCTGTGGATCCCCTCACTCGACCCTGTATTTGATTTAACCACCAGTCCATGGTGGAGGAAGTGGGGGAGGATTTGGGTCAGTTATTCCCAATATAATTCCTAAAAGTAGTAATGCCATATAAAAACTAATAGGTATAAGTCGAATTAAATTAGATTGGTTTAAAACTAAACGTGGCTTGAGAGCTTTCATAATTTATCACAATTAATGAAAGCCGGATGCCACCTAATATAATCCACATCAAGACTTTGATGTAAGTAAGGATGACAAAGTCTCGTTTTTATCTAATCGACTCTTAAGTAAGAATTTAAATTAGAAATGATTTTTATAATCCAATCTAAAAATAAAGGATTGAGTAGTAAGATCTTGGCTCCAAAACAAACCCAACTTTCTGAAGATATTAAGAGTGAATTAGAAAGCACTTTCATCCAAGAATTTCTAGATTTTATTAGCAAATTACAAAAATACTGTTTTACGTCAACTCATAATGCCCGAGAAGTAAGTAAACTTCTATTTAAGAGCCATACCCTACCCTTTATGAATAAATGGATAAAAATCCCAGAATTTAAACATTATTTTATATGGCGAATAAAGTATGCTAAGGACTATTATTCATTTGGTTTGTTATTTGAGGGTAGTATTATGTTATTTCCGCATAAATTAGCCTCAAAACTTATCTATGATATGGATTGGAAGATAACAGATCTAAAGAAGAAAGAGAGTATACAAGACTTTCTATCAACACTTTGGAAAGTATTTGATGATTCAAACTTACCTCTAAATAACACTGATAGAAAAATTATACTCTATTATACTGATTCAGCATTCTGTCACCATTGGAAACGATTTCCAAGTCAAAAAGAACTTGCTAAAGCGATTGATTGTGAACCCAAAACCATTTCTACACGTTGTGGTCGATTATATGATCAATATATACTTACACACACTTATTTAGTTAAAATGGCACAATTAGGGTATCAAACTATAGCATATTTATTTGATCATGAAGAGACAATTTCGAGCTATGATGAATATTGTTTAGGGAAACTACCTTTCAATTTAGGATTACAGAAAGGAATGTTACAAATTTATCAAATCCCCTATTGGAAACACTTCATTTTCTCCAAAATTCAAGAAGATTTAAATCCATTACGTGAATTTCAGTTATATTCAAAATATATTGGCTGGCATTTATCCCCTATCCATAAAAGACCTGAAAAGCGCTGGAAAATACCACCCCCAATATTACGGGAAAATAATTGGGATGATGAGATTATTCTTGATCATTCAGGTCTGAAAATGGAATTAACTCCAAATTTAGATCCAGTGAAACTCACCGTCTCCCAAGCTAGATTGCTTAATTTTTATCAAATTCATGGTACAACCAAGGAAATCCAATTAGCTGAATATGCTGGTGTGAATCAAGATAGTATAACTCGGTTATGGCGAGAAATCTTAAAGAAAGAAATAACTCTCCCAATTAGCATTGTTTCAAATATTGGCTTGGATCTAACTATATGGATGATTCTAATTTCAGATTGGGGTGAAACTAAAATAACACAACATATTTGTGATCATTTAAGTCAATTTCCCTTTGTCAGTCTCTATTATTCTCCCCGTTTATTACTTGGAACTCTCACCATCCCCCAGACTTGGTTTAGGATCTTTACTCGAAAATGGAATGAATTAGGTAATTTGGGATTTAATATCCATTTGGGAGTGGCTGATGAGCAGAATCACATCAAAAGAGCTATAAGTATCTTGGGTACCTTATTTAATTAGATTTGACAATTTTTAGGTGAAATTTAGTAATCAGCAAAGACAAGGAGTTATTAGTTTAAAAAAAGAAAGTGATATATCTTTCTTACAAATTAGGGGAATTTTGTGAAAGTTGAGTTAAATTACAGATAAAAACTTCATTATAACCTAAAACAGATTTTCATCCTCTCATTGTGAGAATTGGGCATTTTTCTGGGTCATCTAGATCCAAACAAGGCTTTTGCATTCCTGTATAGAATTTCTGTCCCAAAGCAGTACACATTGAATTCTTATCATCATAATTTGGACAAACCATAAATTCACTCATCCTATTGATTAAAATCAATGAACATGATACAAAGGAAATATTAAAACGTGCCTGAATTAAATATTCACAATTGATAAAGATTCTATTCTTGATCTATGTTTAACTAGTTGGAATCGGTTAATTTAAGACTGATCCAATTTGGTTTGATTCTAAGTTCAGTTTATTCGATTTAGAATCCATACAGAGTAAAAATAAATAAATATTCCCAGATTTAAAATATTAAGAGGTTCAATTCTTATCATTTTCGGGTTGTTTGGTTGATTTATAGATATTTTTACTGGTTAAATTAAATCAATCCAATAATAAAGTCATGAGAAAGATCATATCTAAGAAAAATCATAAATAAAAGGAGGTTTAATACCAAGCATTCGTAAATAAAGACATAATTGCGCACGATGGTGAATCACTTCTTCCAAGATATTACTTAATGATTCAAATCCTTTGATCTTTACTCCTCCCCAGCATGTGTAGGTTACTTCTTTATCCATATCTGCTTCAGTAAGGGTTTCATCCAATGCTTTCTGAATAAATTCTCGAACTTTTGCGCCATATTCTAGAAATTCCCTTGCTGTTTTGACTTTGGAGAAATCAAAAGGGATAATAGCATAATCCTCGTTTGAAAATTCCCTTTTAATCGTTCCCGTTGTGTAAACAAAGCTGACTGCATAAATATGATATCCCAATTCTGCTGCGGTCATTGCTTCTTCAAACGGTTTATAGTCTAATTTATCCTTGGGAATTAACTCGATTGCTTTATCAAGGGGCTTCATTGCCATATTAAGGGCATAATGCAATTGTCCTTTCACATTTTCTAATTTAGAAACCACTATACTCACTTCTATTAATGATTAATACAGATTTTATTGGAATCACTTACATTAATATAATAAGTCTCCTCCAAAGACCATTAAAATTAAGATCATTATTAACTCTACATATTTTCCTTCGGATAAGTCTCTGGAAGAGAAAGATTCCATTTTAGCTCAAGTGGAGGTTCTAGTGTATAATAAAATTTAATATCCTTAAACTCTTTCTTAATCTGGTGTATTTTACGCGTAAGTTCTTTGATCCATTGAGGTGGTAATTTCAGAAATCCAAAATAGAATGAAGAATCATTTTCTTCGCTATAAAAAACGTCGCATTTTGGAAATGTCAAGAAATGGTTGAGCCACGGAATTCCTAGATCATTTGGGGAGCTTATAAAGAAGAGGATGTGTAAATCTAATCCTAGGTTATAGAATTGATATGTTTTAAAAAGAATATTATGAGCTTCGTATTCTTGAATCCGCTTTGTAATCTCAGAAGGAGAAACATTTACTGTTCGACTTAGATCTTTAAGGCTTGAGATTGCCCCTCTTGTGATAAGAAAATCGAGAATTTTAAAGTCAGCAGGAGTTAAAAGTCGAAATACATCTAGTCCTGGTTTGAGGTCAAAATGAAAATCTGGAGAAGGATTTATAATATTGACACGAGGATCCGAATGAATAAATGCTGGGGGGGAAGTCCAACCTTTACCATCTGCTCCCAGTAAAGATAATGACCACGAATGTATACGATCAGACATCTGATGGAAAATTTTTGGTTGAAAACTCTCTTGTGCTTCGAGAAATAGTTTTGTATTTTTTATTGGCATCTGAACTATTGTAAAATTACTTATATCCAGATCTGCAGATAAAACTACATACTTGGCAAGATCAGGAGGTATTGGATCAAAATGAGATAGTAAAAAAGTCTCGTAACCTAGCTTACTCATATTTAATAAACCAATATTGATGTAAACTTGGAAAAATCTGATAATATTGAATCTACGAATTATTGTACGGGTAGATACATCCAAATGTCTCGCATAATCCTCAACTTTAGGGATTTTTAAAGGATCAGGGCTGTGAGTATTTTGTAGATATTGAAGTGATTTTAATATCAGAATGTCAGTCTCTGATAAAGGAACTGTAACATGGATTAGTCGTGGAAAGAGAAAAGAAAAGAGATCTTCCTTCTTAAGTCTAAACTCACCTGTTTTAAGTTTGTTTATAAAATATTCAAACATTTGGTCTCTATGATTGAAAACTTCATAATTGATCAGTCTAGAGGGGAACATTATAGCTCCCTGCCCTGTCCATTCAACAACAATTGAATAATAATCTTTCAACCATAAATCATACTTTTTGATTGTTGGATCATGTTTGTATTTTTCATAGAAAGGAAGAGTAACATTTGAAAGGATACTTTCAGAATAGTCCTTAATTTCTGCCAGAGTGATATTTGGAGCATCATTGTGGATTTTTTCCCATATATAGATCAGATCTATGACAAAGTCATCTGCCTCAGCGTCAATTCCTTTTTGTCGGATTTGATCTATAAACTGTTTCGTTTGTGAGCCTTCCACCTTAAATCACAGTCTGACAGTGTGCTGTAGCTTGATATCTACCACCATAACATTTAAAGTTAGCTGTTAAATACGTAAATTTTGTCTAGAGAACCAATCCGCAAAATTTGAGATGAATAGGAACGGCGACTCTAAACACCAAAACTAAAAAAAACAGAAATAAGGTGAAAGAAATGGAAAAAACTTTAAGAATAAGAAATAAATCATTCGATGTGGAATTAACATTCTGGAAATTGCTTCCAATCATATTTCTACTAATAATGTTATTCCTATCTTCATCATTGGCTAGTGCAAACCCCGCTGTAGCCCCTCCAGCAATAGATTAACGAAAAAACTCCAATTCTCTTACATTTTAATAAAAGAATGGACGAATCAATTGCTATATAAAAGTAGTCTAAAAAAAGACTACATTAAAAAGAGAATATTCCAATGTCTGATTCCAATGATTAAATGTACGAGAGGGCGCAGTTTCTACACTTAACGATGGATATTAAACTAAAAGAAATTTAAAGCTTGTAAATTATATCTAGGGGATAGAGGGATATTACATTTATTTATAATAGCCAGGAATGAAGTCATTTTTTCTAATGCAAATTAACTCAGATTCTCAATTAATTCATGATCTAATTAAATAATGAAAGAATGTGAGTATTATCATGGTCAGGATAATACATAACCGTTATATCTCTCAAGTTAACGAGAAAAAAGATTAATCAAAAGATAGTTTTTTTATATGGAACAAGAATAGTAAAAAACGATAAAAATATAACCATTACTGCAGTAATTAAAACTAAGAAGTTTAATGCTTAATTATTGGGTGAAGGATTTCCTATAATTGAAGTATTGAATTATAAACTACTATATCTAATCACAAGAAAAACTCGCCCCAGAACTATTAAGATAATAAAGAAAATTAAATCAGCAATTAAAATCTTAATGATAATGCAGGAGGTCTTGTTATTCGTTCATTAAATTTTATACAAACAAGTGTTTTCACTGATAAACGCTATTTATTCTCTGGAAATCAACTTGCAACCTTTTGGAAGCTTTCTAATACTGATTTAACCCAAGAAGAAATGCAGGGAATCACACGAGAAATGAATTTCTCTGAGACAACCTTTGTTTATAGTTCTACGACCAAAAAATGTGTTCGTAAAGTAAGAATCTTTACTCCAGGGCTTGAAATACCATTTGCTGGGCATCCAACTCTTGGAACAGCATTTGTATTGAGAAATCAAGGCGTCATACAACCTAATGAAAACCATGCTTTTTTAGAATTGGGAATTGGTCCAATTGAGGTAAAATTTTGTGAAAAAGATCAAGTTCAAATGTATCAACCAGTCCCCCAATTCATAGAAGTTTTCAAGGATAAAGAAATTATAGCTAAAGTTCTAGGAGTATCCCCCACAGCAATTTCTGATAAATGGCCAATGCAATTCATTTCAACTGGATTTCCCTATCTAATAGTTCCAATCACCTCATTAGCTATAATTCAGAAGATTAGATTAAATACTGAATTATTATTAGATACCCTGAAGGATTTTCCAGCCCAAGATTTAGTTGTTCTTTCCCCAGAGACTATTCATAATGATTCTCACGCTCATGTACGTATGTTTGCCCCTTCTGCTGGTGTTTTTGAGGATCCAGCAACAGGAAGTGCAGCGGGTCCAATTGCAGCATATCTTGAGGCAAATAAAGTTCTTTCTGATCAAATAAAAGGATCAAAAATTATTCTGGAACAAGGATATGAACTAAATCGTCCTAGTAAATTAATTGCAGAATGTCAATTCCAAAATAGCGATTTTGCCGAAATAATTGTTGGAGGAACAGTAAAAAAAACAGCTGAAGGTTGCTTCTTTTTATAATACTGATGAAATTTTGCTAACCTTCAAATAAATCAATAGCTTCTGGTCGACTTAGAATATACAATGCTGCAGCGCCAAAAGCGGTTCCAAAGGGTATATCAAATAAATGTAATGCGCCAATAACCATTGTACCAGTACGGCCAGAACTTTTGTGCTGAAGTAAACGTCTTCCATAGACAATTTGTGCTATCCCGAAAATTAAAAACAATAAAGCAACAATAAAGACAATAACTCCAACAAAAACAGCAATTATTTCTGTTGAAGATCCTAAATCATCTGCTGCGATACCTTGAAGCATTAAGATAGGGATAAAAACTGCAATAATTGCAGCAAAAACCCCAATTATTAATGATAGAACACCAAAAACCATTTCAACATACCCTAAAATCTGGATATATCCTCTATATTCATTAGTTCGATCAGATGATTTTGTAAACTGAGGTGGTTGGGTTTTAGTTAAATCTAGACCACAAGTCTGGCAAAATAAGTCATTTGAAGTAATAGAAGCTCCACAATTTGGACAAGAGTACATTTTAGACAAAATTTATCACATCATTTGTTCAAATATAATTTCTTTTACATTTAAAATTATATTTTATTGTATTTTATCTAATTTTTTTTTAAGGCAAGAGAAACAATTGATAATCCTTTATTTCAAATGGCTAATGATTAAGATCTGCATCTTGTATAAAATGACATTTCTAAATGCCTCGAAATAATCCTTATATTTGATTTTTAACGTTTAAGCAAATCTTGAAGACTAGATGGAGCAAAAAATGAAAACATAATACAAAGAGCTTCCTTTAAGATATTGGATGTATTAAAAATTCTATTCAATATAATTAGGGGCATTTAATTATTTGAATGAGTCTATATATATTATTCTACATATTTGGGATATAAATTACAGAAATAAATGTTTACATTTTTTTCGATTTCCAATCAGCAAGCTAATAAAGTTATTTATTAACTAACCTTTCTTAAGGGAAAATTTGGAATCTTTTAGTAATAAATCGTTTGAGTAGAATTATACAAATGTAAACATGGTGATGTCATATGGTAGATGACGTTTTCATATTTAAAACTAGTGGAATTCCTTTATTCGGAAAATGTTTTGGTGGTAATTATTGTCAACTCCACCCCGATCATTCTCTCCAAACAGGATTTTTAGCAGCTATATATTCTTATTCACAGGAGTCTTTTGGCGATGAAATACAATGTGTTATTTTTAACGAAATTAAACTGGATTTTAAAATCGACAAAGAAAAGGAAATTATATTAGTTTTTGCAAATCCTGTAAATTTTGGTACTGAAATTATTAAAGAACAGTTGAATAGAGCAATGGAGCGATTTCTTGAAAAATTTAGTGATAAAATAGGAGACATTATTATAGAGGGTCAATACCAAGATTTTGAAAAAGATCTAATAGAGTTAAATGTAGTATCCAATCCTAGTATGGGTGATATTTCGGGAATAGTACCTAAAAAGTCGTTATGGAGCAGATTTGTCTCAAAATTACTAGGAAGAAAGCAAAAGTAAGAACCTCACAAGTACCAAGAATACATAATAATTTCATCAATATTATAAATTCGGAATTTATGAAATTCTATAAATTATAGCAAAATTAACCATTGACAGTATTATTACTCCTTAAATTAATTTCAGAAACTTTTCAGCAATGTTTGGATTTCTATTCATAGATCATATGGATAAGTTGTTAGAATCAATGGTTTATCTTTACCAACGACCACAGTATCTTCTATTCGTACACCCCAATCTTTGGTATAGATACCACAGTTACCAATAGCAATAGGGATGTTTTTTACCAATGGTGGAGGAGCTTTTTCACCATGAAAGAAGGCGTGACCAGGTGGTAAAGGCGCTTCTTCGAAATTTATTCCTATACCATGAATGGGTGGGCCAAAGATGTTATTTCCATACCCAGCATTTTGTATTACACCGTGAAGTGTTTGTTCAAGATCAACCATTCCTACTCCATCTATAGCTTTTGCTATAGTATTTTGCAATGCTTCTAAGTATGTCTCATATGCTCTAACTTGGTTTACTGATGCTTTTCCCACACAAGTCATTCTACAAATGTCCGAAGAATAGTTGTTTACAATTGGGTGAAGGTCGATGATTATAATATCTCCATGTTTAACCTTATAATTAGTTGGAATCCCATGAGCAATTCGTGTTCTAACTCCACTCGCCACATAGGAACGCCAAAAGCCTTCAGCACCAGCTTGACGCATGGCATATTCCCCTTCTCCCGCAATTTGGCTTTCTGTCATTCCAGCTTTAATCGAAGCTATTGCAGCCTCCATACCAATATCAGCAATTCTAGCAGCATCTTGCATCAATTCAATTTCAATAGGTTCTTTAACCATCCTCATTTCAGACATAATTTTCGTACAATCTTTGACTATTACTGCATCCGGTTTAGCGTGTGGATGAGTCATCATACCTAGCATCGAATTGGTCAGGAAAGTGTATTCTAAACCCACAACTCCTTTATTGATCTCAAAATGTTTATAGAAATCAGCTATGGAGTGAATCATTCCAATTTCGTCTTTAAAAGTAGCAAGGTTATCGAAGTGTGCTAATTCCTGTACATCGTCTCCATCTGTTTCTGGTACTCCAATTGCAACCTGACCCTGTGCAGTAATCATAGTATAAGCACATAATCGTCCATCGCCTGTCAAATAATACATATTTGAGGGTTTGGTTAACAATAGAACAACATAATCTTCAGCTTTCATAAGTTTTGTACATTTTTCTACTCGTTTTCCAAAAACTTGTTTATCAAATTTAACTTCCATCTTAAATTCACTGGGTTGGTTAATTTTTTCTTTTTTAACTCATATAAATGTATAAAATTTATGATAATAGTCCTAATTCTTGATGTTTAGAGGTTATATCATTTATTAACCGATCAATTTCCTGGAAATCTTTTTTATCTGGTTTACCTTTAATCACAACGGGTTTGAACAATTCAACCTTAAGATTAGGTAACAAGCTTACAATCTGATCTACAAGTTTTCCCTTCCAGCCATAGGAACCAATTACAGTTGCATACTTAGCTTTAGGTCGTATCAAGTTAGCAAGATATGTAGCATAGATAACAGCTGGATGTGCCCCAGTTAGAACCGTGGGTGAACCAATGATAATCGTGGCAGCGTCAACAAGTGCCATTGCCAACTCACCTATGTCAGTAGCAGTTAACATGAATGGTTTTACTTTTATTCCTTTTTTAATTAGCCCCTCTGCTAGATATTTCACAAGTTTCTCCGTACTGCCATACATCGAGACATAAGGGATTACAACCTCATTCTTCACACCATCAGATACCCATTCTTTATAGGCATTAATGATAAAATCTGGTTCACTATAGATCAGTCCATGACTGGTAGCTATGAGATCAAGATCTAAATTCATTATAATATTCAAATGCTTTTCAATTATCCTTCTAAAAGGCATCATTATTTCTGCGTAATATCGTTTTGCTGCGTTATATACTCGAATATCATTGGAAGAGTAAATCTCACTTGAAGCAATATGATTTCCTAAGAAATCACAAGTAAAGAGTATTTTTTTGTCAAGTATATATGTGAACATAGTCTCAGGCCAATGAACCCATGGTGCAACGATGAATTTTAATGTAAAATCACCTAAATCAAGAGTACTCCCATTTGTTACCGTATGAAATGCTTCAGTTGGAATATGAAGTAAATCGACTAATATATCTTTGCATTGTTCAGTACAAACAACTTTTGCATCAGGGTATAATTCTAAAACAGCTGGGATAGCTCCTGAATGATCTGGCTCAGCATGATTAGCCACGACGTAATCCAGTCTATTTAAGGATAATTCACGCAAATCATTGAGGAAAGGATCAATTTTTCTGATATCAGATGAATCAATCAACGCATTTCGATCCGTTCCGTTAATCAAATAAGCATTATAACTTGTCCCATCAGGTAGAGGAATTAGTTCATCAAATAGACGTCGTTCCCAGTCTAGCGTTCTTAACATATAGATATTAGGTTTTATTTCGGCAATCATTATTCTCCCTTATTTAATATATGTCATTTTTAACTTTGAATCAGCTACAAAATTTTTTAGCTATTAACTTTTTAAATAATTTGTTACAAATAATGATCAATTAATAGCAAATTTCCTCATTGACAATATCATTACTATAGAATTAATTTAAAAGGATTTAATATTGAATATTTTTATCACAAACATTCAATAGATATGTGAAAGAAACGTATAAAACATATTACCCCTTTTTTTTCTAAAGAGAGCTTCTTGAGAATTAATATTATAGATGAGGGATTGGACTTTCCAGATTTTCACGTGAAAAAATAAATCCCTCATTCTTTTCTCCACGAATAGTAAATAAAATAAGACCAGTATTGGGAACTGAATATTGTGGATCCCAAATCTTATCAAGGTCTTCTTGAAGCATCCACATTGCCATAACTTTAATTGTTATCATATGAGAGACAATTGCGATACGACTTGTCATTGATTGATGAGAAATAATATCAATTAAGGTTGATTTTGCACGATTTAAAACATCATAAACAGATTCTCCTTCAGGAAATTGAAATCTTTTGGGTTCAGTCTTCCAAATCCGATATAATTCTCTAAATTCTTTTTTCACAAAGTCAATTGGTAGTTCGCTCCATTGGCCTACATTTATCGATTTTAATCCTTTTCTTAAATTAATATTAGGTTCTAATGTACAAGGTAGTAAATGAGAGGCAGTTTCGGATGCTCGAAGGAGTGGGCTAGAATAAATAGAGTCAAACATGATTTTTTGTTTTAGGAAATAATCACATAATTTTTTTGCTTGCTCATGCCCTATCTCACTTAAATGAACTTCCGTCCAACCCTGGTAAAGCTGATTTTGGTTTGCAGTACTTTCTCCATGACGTATGAAATATAATTCCAAATAAAATTCCTCATGATGAATTTTAAAGTGAATATAACTGTCTCATGCCATTTAATCCCTTTAATAGTTATTGTTAGAATTAATTACTATTTGCTAATGCAAAATCCTATTTTAGAACTTTTAAAAAATCTAAGGATCATTGATAAAAAATCCGTTAGAAGAAATAATAGATACCCAATTAGTTAGCTTTAAATAAATTAAATCCAGATATCAAGTGAGGGGTTTACATGCAAGAACAAATCGAAATTATGCCTAGTCTAATAAGGTCTGCTCTAAACTTTGGTAAAAGATATATACATAGAGCAATATCTGATATCCTCCGTGAATGGTCGATGGATGATATAATCGAGGATAATTGGTTCGGGCAATAAGTTGTCTTTGATTATCATCTATTTTGTTGTTATTAAAAGAATTTTCTCTATTTGATTTGTTTGATCTTGATTCCTTGTATTCATGTTTGATAATATGTGAGATAAAAAAAGAATGAAGGATCTCCCTTCAAGCTTATTAATTAGATATTGAAATAAATTTTATCTAAATTTGAATGTGTTATTTTCTTAAGATAGCCCTTGGATTTCGAAGAAGTAAGAGCTCCTCATTTGAGAGTGTAGGACCTTCCCATTCTCCTTTTCTCATTTTCTTGACACCTGTTTTGATTTTATCATAAATATCTTTATGGAATTTCAACGAAGCAGCGAATAAAATCAGCGTTCTAATTATATTATTATCCAAAAGGTCTTCTTTAGCTTTTAATGTGATTACAAACTTTCCTCCAATGTCAAACTTTTTCCCATCAATCATACCAAATTGTTTCTGTCCTATGGCGTTAACTACGCGATAGTCTATTCCTGGGCCTATTTTATGTTTTAGTATTATGGGAATCAATCCTTTTTCGGTAGTAAGTCGGAAAACAAACCATTCTGGAACAAATATCCCTCCACGAGTCTTATTTACTGAGATAAGATAATCATGATTATCTAATAATACTGTGAAACATGGAAAATCTTTTCGTGCTGAAATAGATCGTGTAAATTCTCTACCAATCAGCTCTTCAATAGTTCCTTGATAATACATGCTTTTTGAAAAGAGTTTTATGACTAAGCGACGATTTAGTTTATCCTGTTCTTCGTCCCATAAGCCTTGACGATATCCCACATAACCAATTGTCTCTTCTTCGCCATTTTTCTCCTCCTTTACTTCACCAAATAATTCAAGATCTCGATTGAATTGTCTCGACTTTGCCATATATTCTTCTTTTTGCTTTATTCCAATAATTTCTCCATGTAAACGAGTACGCCATAAGTCAACAATGATTTTTCTTTTAATTTCAACTAATGGTTCTTCTTTTTTAGTTATTTCTTCTTGATTAGCCATATTCTTTCCCAATTCGATTTCTCTTATATATAGTGATTTTAAGAGAACTTATTCTTTTAAAGCTATTTCTAATTTTAGTCATAGAACAGCTTCAAATTTGCATAAATGTTAGGAAAAGATCTTAATAACCTATATCCCATTTTTTTAGAAAATAAAAAATATACCACTAAATGACATTTAATTTGCCTTTATAAGATATAAAGGGATTAAGATTGGTAATCGGTATTAAATTTCGATTTTGTAAAGTATTCATTTCCTCATAATCTCAATTAATCTGGTTAAAAGTAATAATAGTATTTCAGGTTCTAAAGAAAGAAATTTTCTCTGAATCATATGAGAGATGATTTTTTAAAAGTATATTTTGAACTTATTCAAGAAAGATTTGTAAAAACTAAATCCTGAGTGGTAAAATTTATGACAAATCTAGTATCTGAAAAGGCTGAACCTCGGGTTTATCAACAGATGATCTTTTCCGAGTGTGTAGCTAATTCTGGAAACACACTAGTGGTTTTACCCACAGGACTAGGCAAAACTGTGATCATGGCTTATCTTACAGCGTATAAATTACAGAAAGAACGATCTAAACAGATACTCATTCTTACTCCCACTCGCCCTCTTGTTCATCAAATTAAGGAAATGTTTCTTGAATATATTGGGAATCTGACTCCTGATTTAGTCTTAGAATTATCTGGAGAAGTTTCTCCTGAAAAAAGAACTGAAATGTATCAAGGGATAAAAATTATTGTTAGTACTCCTCAAACTATAGAAAATGATCTAACATATAATCGATTGGATATTCAAAACATTAGTCTCTTATGTATTGATGAGGCTCATCGTGCAACTGGTGATTATGCCTATGTAGGGATTGCTGCTCAAGCAAAATGTCAAATTGTCGGTTTTACTGCTACTCCTGGAAATAATCCCGATAAGATTCTAGAAGTCTGTGAAAATTTACGAATCTCAAAGATATCTGTCACTGATGAGAACGATTATGATGTTGGTAAATATATCTCTACACACACCCCTAAAGTTATATGGATTGAATTACCTTTAATTTACAATGAAATTTTAAAAGATTTACAATCTTTTGAAGACAATTTAATCTCTCTTCTGAAAAATAAGGTTCCTATATCAATTAATACAAAATATATCGGAAAACGGGAAGCACTAGCCATTCATCAACAAGTAGTAGGGCTAACAAAAAAGGATTCTGTATTTGGAGAACTTTTAGTTGTCAGCGCAAATTTGATTCGAGTTCAACATCTCAAAGAATTAGTTGAAAGTCAAGGATTTCCTCAGGCTCTAAATAGTATAGATAAATGGAGAAAAAAAACATCCTCGAAGGCATTAAGATTATTTTTAGAAGATGAACGATTAATAGCTATTGAGGATCGACTTATTGAAAATCCACTTCTTCATCCTAAATTAAATCATTTAATAGCGGAACTAAAAGATGTCCTAGTTGAAAATAAGAAAAATGATTCACGAATTATTATCTTCAGTAATTATAGAGATACTGTCCGATTTCTTTTTAGTGAGCTAAAAAATGCAGGTTATGACTCTGCTATCTTTGTGGGACATTCAAGTACCAAAGAGGATAAAGGACTCTCTCAAAAAGAGCAAGTAAATGTTGTTGAACAATTTAAGAATGGAAATGTTCAAATTCTATTAAGTACCTCTGTAGGGGAAGAAGGATTAGATGTTGGCAACTGTGACTTAGTCGTTTTTTATGATTCAGTCCCTTCAGTAGTAAGATCCATCCAACGAAAAGGAAGAGGTCGAAAAAGAAGATCTCGAGTTATACACTTAGTTACAAAGGGAACACGAGACGAAGCTATGTATTGGGCTATAAAACGAAAGCAATCTAAAATGAAACGGTTTTTGAAAGAGGAATTACCCAAATTACTTAATAAACAAGTAAAATTAGAACCTCAAAAAAGGTTAGATCAATTTTTTAAACAAGATGAAGAACCTTCAGAAAAATCTTCAAAACAGATTAAACAAGAATTTTATCCAAGAATAATCATTGATACACGAGAGACCTCTCATCGCCTTCCTAAGCTATTGAAAAAGATGGGAGCTATTTTAGAATCAAAGGATTTAGAAGCAGGAGATTATTTATTATCTGATCGTGTTTTAGTTGAATATAAAACTTATTCAGATTTTATTGATTCAATTATAGATGGCAGATTATTTAAACCCTCTTCTTCAGGTCAAGAATCACAATTAGTAAGGTTAGCTCAACAAAAAATCGCTATTCTTCTTATAGAGCAGGAATTCGAAGAAATACCAAGACAAATTCATATTAATAGTCTTATGGGTGCATTAGGGTCTATTCTTTTAGATTATCAATTATCTGTTATTTTTACTCGTAATTTAAGAGAATCAGCAATATTTCTTTTCCAGCTAGCCAGACGTGAACAAGAAGAAAGATCCTCAGATTATCAATTACCATCTGTAACAAGGAAAGAACAAACAATAGAAGATATTCAATTGCTCATTTTAGCAGCAATTCCTGGTATAAATATCAATAAAGCTCACAGGCTATTAGAAAAATTTG
Organism: Candidatus Hodarchaeum mangrovi; assembly: GCA_016839515.1. Lineage (GTDB taxonomy): Archaea > Asgardarchaeota > Heimdallarchaeia > Hodarchaeales > Hodarchaeaceae > Hodarchaeum > Hodarchaeum mangrovi. The sequence continues at coordinate 15,537 of JAEOUE010000044.1, read as the reverse complement.
GATCACTGTTAGAAATTGCTAATGCCACCTTAGACGAACTTGCCTCGGTACCGAGTATTGGCAAGAAACTGGCTAACCGAATTAAAAAAGTATTTATTTCTTCCAGCAAAGAAAAATTATCCTTGTAGACTTATTTTTGTTGTTCAATCTGAACAACAACTTCTTCTAACCGAGTGTAAAACATTTCTAAAGTTTGTTTCATGTGAGCAGCAAATCGCGTCTGATTTTCTCTAAATTCTTTGATATTCTCTTCTAGTGATTTAAGAGATCCTTCTAAAGCTTGAATTCGACTATTAGCGTTTCTATTTTCAAAAGAAGATTCTATAGCTCGTAATTGTTCTTCTACTCGTGTTATATTATCTTTTAAATCTTCTAGATCATTATTTACACCTTCAAGAAGAACTTTTAATCCCTTAGCTGTAACTAATTTACCCCAAGGCGTATCTACAACAATATTTTCTTCTTGATCTTTATCATTCAAATTCAAGGCCTCATATAAAAATATCAAATAAGCTAACTGGTCTTGAGTAAAATAAGGTGAATCATTTATTTAAAGATAACTATAATTAGGATTTTATATCTATAATATTGGAAAAAGAGGATTATAAGCAAACCTTTTTCAAGTTGAATCTAAGAGGTTTTTTCACTGAATTTTCTTAGGCGAAACCGATCATGTCCCCAAAAGATGACATTGTCAATCTAAATTGCGAACCCTGTTCTATTTGTAAACGAGCTATACCCTTAAAGATGAAAAGATCAGATTATAAACCATCAATTTCAGGTGTATGTCAAGTCGTTGATATTCATGGATTAAAAGAACCTCAAAGACATGTTCGGATCTTATATGTAGACGAACGATTTTCAGTTCGTAGTATTTCAGTTATTTCAACAATCGCTGATATACTTCCTAAATAATAGATTAAAAATAATGTTATTAATTTCTAAAATCAATCATCCAGAGCCTTATTTAAGTTAAACGATTTGTACCCTTCCTTGAATAACCACCAGAAAGGAATTGTAATAAATAGTTCTGTTGCATAGAAAGGAAGAATTAACATAACTAAAAATGAGAAATGCATAATTTTCTCGTATGAGGTTTTTTTTCGAAGAATAATAGCTGTTCCAAAAAGAATGAAGCACACAAAGAATAAATATAGCATTTCAAGAGAAAAAAATTTTAGAATTTCTATCAATAATGGGCCTACTGATTGAGCGACCTCTTCCCGGACTCCAACAACACCTTGATAAATAAATACCGAAATAAATACCTCAAATACATTAAAAGGAAAAGAAATCAAGAATAGACATAAACTAGAGGTGATATAAGGGCTTAATAGTTCTAGTCCTTTTTTCCAGTTATTTTTTTTATCTTTTAAGAATATTACTTCCTTAATTGATTCAATCATATAAATAACAATGATTATTCCTACCATGTATTTAACAGAAGCAGCAAAAACATATAATATCATTCCGAGATTCTTTTTTTGCTTAATTTCATGAAAGTAATATCCTATTGTGAAAAAAAACCACATAAGGATAGAATTGGTAAATAAGAAAGGAATGATTAAAAGAAGATAAAATGGAGCTAGTTTCGCATGTGGCCATTTTACAATTTGTGTGACAAACCAATACCCAAGGATAACAAGACCTAAATGAAGAGGAACAAACCAGTAAGTGGCTAAAAATGGATAGAAAAAAGACCCTGCAAGCACATAGAAAAGTGAATAAGTAAGAAGGTCAGGAGGGAAATAATGATATCGACCCAGAATTACTCCAGAAGGAGTATGATGAACTACTACATTATCAACATAAGGATTTTTTCCTTGTAAGAAAGCTTGGACTCCTGAAGTAATCGCATCATCGACATCAGTGTTCCAAATCGCATAAGAAAAAAGAAGAAAAAGGAAGAGAATAATTGTAATTATAGTAATTAAATAAAAAATTATATTCTGAGTTAAGTATATATTAAATAGTCTTTTTAAGCGACCTTCCTTAGAACCTGTATGATAGACTAACCAAGCAATCCATAATGTGATAAAAATTGAATTATATAAGATGGGGCCTAAGGAGGTGAAAATGAATTCAGAGAGATCCATAAATATCCCTCATTTATGAATGGGATTCAAATATCAATATGATCCAGAAGAATATTTGAAGCTCTCGCCTCGTACCCTTTGATGAGGCCAATCTTTTGGATAGATCATCAGAGACATTAACTTCCGAACCGTCTTACTCTCTTCGTCAAGCTTTTGATAAAAAAACTATAATACTAATTGGATTTGCTGCCATAGCCCTTTTATTCTATTTATTTCTTGAAAAAATCAATATTTTCAATATGATTAATGTAATTTTGGATGCAAATTTAATATTGCTTATTATTGGAGCATTATTTACATTTATTGCAGTATTATGTGATACTCTGGCTTGGAAGATTTTAATGGGGATTTCCTCCATCAATCCTTCTATACTATCTACCTATCGCATTCAGTTATCCTCTTTTTCATATGGATTGCTTATACCTAGTGCAGGAGCAGTTGAAGCAGTTATGAGAGTGGCATTAGGAACACAGGAATTCGTTAATGAAAAAGATAACCGAAATGCAACCAGCGGAGAAATTTTATCTAGTGTAGTTGCTCATAAATTATGTGGTTTACTTTCATTCATTCCAATTTCTGCTTTTGTTTCTATAGCTATTTTACAATACTTAAGTGACATTGTAGAACGACGGAGTGGAGTTGCATTATCAGCGGAATTTGCGGTTCTGTTTGTAGCAATAATTTCATTGATTTCATTAATTGTATTGACCCTTATTGCTTTAATAGCTAAATCTCCTATAAAGGCAAATGGGTTTATTTCTACATTACTCCAAATGCTATCATATTTACCTTTAATTGGAAACTATGCCGAGAAGGCAATTGTTCCTTCCCAAAGAATAGTTGAGGATTTTGGAGTTCAATTTACCTATTTAGCTCAAAATAAATTACTGTCATTCTTTGCTCTTATTTTGACCTTCTTTTCACAACTTGCCCATTGGGGTTCAATATTATTTATATTGCACGCTATCGACATCCCAATATTCTTAGATCAAGTTGCTGCAGTAAATTTCCTTGGCGGTACAGTTGATTTTATTCCAGTTGGAATTCCCGGTATGGCTGGACTCAAAGAAATTTCTTTATCGGTTTTTTTAAAAGAAACAAATTTTGGTATAAGCTCAACCTTGGCAACATCCGGAGCAATATTGGTTCAGCTAGTAAAGTTTTATTTTCTGATTATCGTGGGAATCATGGTTTATATTTTTGGTAAAACCCGAATTAAGACTCATCCCTTTAATGTAAACGAAACTTAAGAAATCTAAGAGATAAGGACTAGTCTGTATGTTATTCCATTTTTAAAAGGTAATATCTATCCTCGGTCATAGCAAAGTATCAGTTTTAAATGGAAAAAAATGAAAATTAAAACGAAACTTTAAAATCAGATAAAAGTCGGAAGATTATTGCAAGTATTCAAAGATAATCTGGTGAGAGTATTTAGTTATGAGCGAAATGATAAAAGCAGATCTCCATTCTCATACCCATTACTCTCTACTACGGATTCCCCGATTAAGAGGAGACCACTTTTTTCAAGATTCAGCAATTTCACCAAAGCTTTTAGTTAAACTTGCTCGACATAAAAAACTTGGTGCTATTGCTATTACTGATCATGATAATATGAACGGAGTCAATTCTTTCCTACATTATGCCTCAAAATACAAGGATATTATCCCTATCGTTGGACAAGAAGTTACAAAATATGATCGAAAAGGTCGTGGCTGGGCACACGTTTTAACATATGGACTCAGAAAAATTCCATGGGAAATTCGATTTAAACCATTACCTGAATTTTTAGAGTACCTAGATGACAACAATGCAGTCTATGTTTTAGCTCATCCTTTTGATCTTTCCCAAAGTGCACCAGCTGGAGGATATGATCGAAAAACCTATAAAATTAAGTTTTCTGTCTTAAAACGATTTGGGATGATTGAGGTTGTAAATGGTTTACAACCAAAACGTCACAATTACCTTGCTCAGATTATTGCCAGAGAACTTGACCTACCTGGTATTGCGGGAGGGGATAATCACCAACCTAAGATGGTTGGTCGTTGTTATACTTATGTAAACGGATTTAATGAAGAGGAAATTCTGGAGTTTCTCAGAAAGGTGAAGAAATCTCCTTCAAGAATTAATCTCAAGACATTCGGAACTGGGTCACATTATAAAATTTGGTCAGATTGGTTTACTTATTTACTCCAGCATTTAGAGCATAATATTCGTTTTGATATTTATCGTCATTTAAATATCCAAAAACAGCTTAACATAAAAGATCCAGTTTATGACCGATTATTTTTTGATACACCTATGTTACCAAAAATTCTTATTCAGGCTGCATTACCATATTTCTATTGGGGACTACAAGCAGGATTAAAAATATGGGCACCACGTATGGAGCAAAGAACAACTAAAAAAGAGCTTTATTTATTTCGTTCTCTCATAGATTATCAGGGGTTAAATGAAAACCATCAATATTCCCCCTCAGAACTCTCTTACCCTGATGAAGAATTATTACTTCTCTAACTAATTAAATTAATAATACAGATAAAATTTTTTTAAGTAATTAGATTTCCTTATTTTATACAAATATATTTTTTGTCCTATTAAATTATTTAATGATCAAAAAAGAGAAAAGTTATCAGAAATATTGAGTAATATAAAAGCCTTATTCTCCCCCACTTGAAAAGAAATGCCAATAGAATAGGTTTATAAAGGAAATTTAAAAAATTTTGTAGGTATTTGCTGTGTCACTCCCAAATTGGTTCATTCTTCAATCCCCTCCTAATCTTAATATTGAAATTCGGGAATGGAAACAACTTGCATTGCATCGTGTCAAATTACTAGAAAATTTACCGTCAAATCCATCTCAAGTAATACGAGATAATTTTCCAACTTATGAGGATTCATTAAATGAAATTTATGAACAGTACCGTTTAGGAGCTTACCTTCTTCGCCTTGTAGCAGCAACAAATAGGAGCTTGGAAGCCTGGTTAATTGAATCTGAAGGAGATTTGTTCGAAAGACTTTATTTTGATCGAACCACTCCTGACCAAAAACGAGCGATATTTAAAAGGGTATTTGGGGAACAAAATGTCATGGAATATGAAGAATTTAAGAATTCAAGAGATGAATCTAAGAATGTGATACTGGCAAAATTATACAATGATTATATTTCAGGATTACGGAGAGGGGCATCACGGGACTTTTTAATTTGTGTTCACTTTTCACAAGTACCATGGATGATTTCCAACCGAAAAGGGTATTTGAGAAAAGGATGGGTTGTATCAAACGAAAATTCATTCCGGGGGAGCCTTAAAAAGGCGTTTGAAAAATCTCTTCAGATGGAAATTGAAAGTAGTCAGAATTTACTCGGTGTAAGGGAGGATATTGACGAAGCTGTCCAAGAACTGGAGCAACAATTAGCAAAACATACCCAAATTCGTTCTCGATTTTCATCCGAGGATTTAGTAGGTTCTTTGCTTCATAACCACCCTGAAATTTTTCCTCCTTGTATGATTTATCTTTCAACTGAACTAGAATCCACTAGAAGACTGACTCATACCAAGAGACTTCAACTTGGGTTTTTTTTAAAACGAGTAGGGATGTCTGTAGAAGAGCAATTGAACTACTGGTTTGAAAAGTCTATTGACAATGTGAACATAAGTTACAGTGAATTTCTTCGTACATCAGGTTATCAAATCCGTCATCTTTATGGCTTAGAGGGAGGAAAAAAGGATTATAATGTTCCTAAATGTTCGACAATTGCCACAAGCTATTTCTGTCCTTTCATTCATCTTGATCCAGAATCTTTACATGAATTTTTGGCTGAAAATCATTTAACAAAAGCTCATTCAGTAGAGATTTCTTCTAATTTAATTGATCAATTAGTTGAACAGAGTTCAAAAGATCCTACTTCCTCATGTACTAAATATTTTTCATATATTTATAATCGAACCCCCTATAGAAAAATTGTTCATCCCTTACAATGGGTACGGATTTCTAGTAAAATAATTGGAATTTATAATGTAGAAAACCAAGAACCCAAGGAAGAAACAAAGAGGGAGACCCAATGAGTCAAAGTTCAAGAGAAATGGCTATTCGTGATTATTATGCTTCTTTTTTTGACATAAAAGGGTTAGAAAGAGTTATTGATTTCAAAACTTTTCGTACACGTGAATTTGGATTTGCTTCTTCAGACAACAAATTCTTCCGAAATATTTCCTTTGAAGATCCCTCAGCACTGCATGATTTTCTTGTTGATCGTACACCACTTCATGCATATGTCGGAGCTGTTTATGACAATCCTCCAACACGCCAATCTCCAATTCATACGCTAGGTTGGTTAGGTCATGAATTAGTATTTGACATTGATCTTAATGAATATGATGCTGTAAGAAATTATATCTGTACATGTCAGGGAGCAGATCAGCTTTGCAATCGATGTTGGCAATTAATTACTCTTGCTATTAACATCATCGATGAAACACTTCGGCTAGATTTCGGTATGGAAGACATTGTTTGGGTTTTTTCAGGTCGACGTGGTATTCACGGGTGGGTAACTGATTCCTGTGGTTTTAATTTAACCCAAGAACAACGGATGTCGATTATCGATTATCTCACCGTAATTCATGGTGAAGAAGAAACAGCACGGGTAGAGGATCGTAAAGAACTTCCCGAGGAATTTCGAAAACGTGTCGAGTATAACGTTTTTCGGGCTTTTCTCACAGATGTTAAACGGAAGGATTTATTAAATGTAGGTTTAACTACTTCCAGAGCATCAAACATTATTAGTCTTATTAAACATCAAGATGGGAAAATTGATGAAATAGTTTTCAGAGAATTCAACATAAATCTTGCGAGAAGCAATAAATATGATGAAATACTTCGTCGTTGGGTTCCACGAATTGATCATAAAGTAACAATTGATACACGGAGATTACTGCGTCTACCTTTCTCAATCCATGGTAAAACAGGACGTATCGCACGTATTCTCTCAACTCAGGAAATTTTAAACTTTAATCCAGAGCAAGAACCGTCTATTTACCCAAATATTGTTGGATGAAGTTATTTTTTATCTCAAAAAATCAATAGCAGGAATCATTGTCATTTTTCCTTCTTTTGAAAGAACTAGTGAAAAATTGAAAAAGATCTTCAGGGGTAATAATTACATTATTTGCTCCTGGAAATTTATTTCGATCCTCTTCTAATAGACCCTTTCCTCCAATCACTATTCCAACAGTGTCTCCAAACTCTTTTCGAAGTAAAATAATGTCACGCTTCAATGTACCCCGATATATAGATTGGGTAATAGAAAGAAAAATCCATTTTGGAGTTCCTTTTTCCTGAAGGTAACGAATTAAAGCCTTAATAGGGAGGGGTTTAGCAAGATTAATCACATAGTATGAGTAATCTGTAAATAGTAATTCTAAAGCGAGTAAACTTAATGTATGAAATTCTCCTTCAACTGAGACTAAAATGATTACTTCCCCTTTGATGTTATTCCGTTGATTAATTAATTCAATCATTATTTTCTCCATCCTAGCAGAAATAATATGTTCGTCTACAGTTGACAATTCAGCACTTTCCCAGAGATTACCAACTTGGGTCATTAAAGGACTAAGGTAACCAGTTACAAAAGTGAAAATATCATGTGTTAATGGTAATAAATTCTTAAAAAATTCAACATGATCATATGAATTTGAACTTAAATAAGAAATATCTTCATTTAGATTCCTATCTATAATTACTGGTTCTTTAGATAATCTTTTCTGAAATTTCTCCTCAATAAATTCTTCTTCTACTAATTCATCTTTATGACGATACTTTTCGGTAATTATGTCTCCCGTTAACCAAATAACGGTATATCTACCTCTCTTAAGGGGTCGTCGACAAATTTCAATAAGATTTTTTAATTGAAGTTCATGAATTGCATTAGAAATAGTATTCCGTTTAAGAAAGCTATTTTTAACTATTTCCGAGACTGGAATTTCACGATTACGATTCTTCCTTAAATAATTTAAAATAAAGTCTTGGGAACTGACTACTTTAAAAACTGGGTGTGATGATTCGGTTTCCTCTTCAGTAATGAAGCCTTTTTCCATTAATCGGGAAATAATTCCTTTGATTTTAGAATTGTCTACCTTGAACTCATTTTTTAACTCATCATAATGTACAATAATTTTTCGATTCTTTCTTAAAGACAGAATAATTTTTTCGTCAAGTTTAAGCATAAAAATCTTCTCTGTTCAAAAAATTATTGCTAATCTATTCCTGTAAAAGCTACTACTTTACTTTCTGTCAGTTTAAATCCCTTATTACGTCATAAATAATTTTTTTATTGTGTGTAAAAGCAATTTTTTATCATTTTTTTTCTATATAACTTAATTCATCTTTATTCTATACAAAGAATCAGGGAAGATGATCATAATTTTCCAATGAAGGACAATCGAACTTTTAAAGCAATTATAACTTTTCTAAGCTTTGAAACGACGGCTCTTTGTTTCAATATCTGATAATTGCGACGTTTAATTTCATTTAATATTTCACCATAGACACGTGATGCAACTTTGACAGTGTAAGCAGCGCTGGGGGGTAATTTTTTAATTCCTAAATCCGCACGATTGTAATATGATCGTGCTTTTTTTGTTTCAAATTTGATTAGTGCAATTAAGTTCTTCGAAATCTCTCTGTCTTCTAAATCTGCTTTGGTAACCCCATAGAGGTTTCGTGTTTCTTCAGGTAAATAAATACGCCCTTTATTGTAATCTTCTTTTATATCTCGTAGAATATTGGTCAATTGCATAGCTTTTCCTAAATCAGCAGCTCTAGCAAGAACTTGGGGTTCAGGATTGCTAATGAAGATTGTTGTCATCATTAATCCTACAGTAGATGCAACACGATACATATAAAGGTCTAGTTCATCCTCAGAATAATATTCAGATTTATTTAGATCCATTCGGACGCCTTCAATTAGTTCATGCATATATTCGACAGGAATACGGTGTTTTTTAATTGTGTCTCCAAATGCATGAAGGATTGGATTTGTTGAGGTATATCCATTTGAAAGGTTGATCACTATTTGCTTTAAATGATCTAAGCTTGCATTAATTTCTTCGATTGATGTCTCTTCAGAAGCTTCGTCTACAATATCGTCAGTTAAGCGACAAAAAGCATACAAAGCAGCAACACTTTTACGTTGATCATCTGGGAGAAACCTTGATGCAAAGAAAAATGATTTGCTATGAACTGACATCCAATCAAGACAAAATTTATAGGATTCATCTAATGAACTAATCACGTTATACTTAGCATTAATTCTTTCAGGGAGTAACTGTATATTTTCCAGCTTTTCATTAGCATACATTTTCTGTAAACTCTCTTTTGACTTTTGAGAACACTAGATAAAATTTTTAAGTTCATGTAGTATAATTTAGTTCATGAATATAAATATTTTGTTGAAACTTAAAATTCTCGTTCATAATTAATAAATGATTTTAATGACATATTTACTGTGAAGGCGGAAATTTTAATGAAAAAATTGAATACAAAAAAAAGAATCGTAATTATAGGCTCTGGATTCGGTGGGCTAGCAGCTGCAATCCGATTACAGCACGAAGGATATAATGTAACAATACTAGAAAAACTAGATCAGATAGGTGGAAGAGCAAGGGTGTTCAAACAAGATGGATTTGTATTTGATGCAGGTCCAACAGTAATAACTGCCCCTCAAATATTTAAGAATCTTTTCGAATTAGCTGGAAAAAATATTGATGATTACGTAAAATTCTTTCCAGTAGAACCCTACTATCGGGTTTATTTTAATGATAAGACATATTTTGATTATTCACATCCAGATAAAAATATTCCTCAAATCGAAGTTCTTAGTCCCGAGGATGTTGAGGGCTATAAGAAGATGATTAGGGCTGTTAAACCAATTTATGAGAAAGGTTTTGAAGAGCTATCATTTCAACCCTTTATTTCCTTCTGGTCAATGTTAAAAGTTGCTCCAGCCCTTATTCGATTGCAATCATACAGATCTAATTATGAATTTGTCTCGAAATATATTAAGAATGATAAGCTTAGAATGGTTTTTAGCTTCCATCCATTATTAATCGGGGGAAATCCGTTTTCCGTTCCGTCTATTTATAGTCTTATTCAATATTTAGAAAAAGAATTTGGTATTTGGTTTGCTAAAGGGGGAACAACATCACTGGTTCACGCATTAGCAAGGTTATTTCATGAATTAGGGGGAAAAATAGTTGTTAATAGCGAAGTGAAGGAAATTTTAATTGAAAATAGAGAGGTAAGAGGTGTAAAGACGACATCTGGGGAAACAATTTCTGCAGATCTTATAGTTTCAAATATTGATCCTGCATTCACCTATACTCAATTAATTGATAAAAAATGGAGGAAAAAGAATAAAGATAAACGATATTCAAAAGCAAAATATTCTATGAGTCTTGTTGTTATCTATTTTGGGACAAAAAAGCAATATCCAGATATGAAACATCATACAATCATTTTAGGTCCACGGTACAAGGAACTATTGGAAGATATCTTTAATAAAAAAGTTTTAAGTGAGGATTTCAGTTCTTATTTACATGTTCCAACACGAACAGACCCAAGTTTAGCTCCTGAAGGTCATGAAGCCTTTTATATTCTTATTCCTGTTCCAAATTTGGATTCTAAAGACGATTGGACCAGAATTGCTACCCCATTTAAAGAAAAGATACTTAAATTCTTAGATAAAAATTACTTGCCAGGATTACTTGATAATATTGTTACTGATCGAATTCTAACTCCTTTGGATTTTAAGAAAGATTATAGTAGCTATAAAGGTACTGGATTTTCCTTAGAACCGGTTTTTACTCAGTCAGCATGGTTTAGACCCCATAACAAATCTGAAGATATTAAAGGATTGTATCTTGTAGGTGCAGGAACTCATCCAGGAGCAGGTTTACCAGGAGTAGTTTCTAGTGCTAAAGTTACTACTGATTTAATATTAAAAGCTTATGACAATTATAATAAGAATGATAATCCCTAAAAGAATTACGTTTACCTGAGGTGCCAAGTATGTTGAATTATCCCTTTTTCTTAATTTTATTTGTTATTATACCTCTAATCGTTGGCTTTATATTATTCATAGGCATCGTGCGATTAAAACAATCAAATAATCAGAGTTATTTTCCAACTTTTCAAAGAATAGGATTTTTAATATTCTTCCTAGCTTTGATTGCTATAATTTATACTACACCTTGGGATAATTATCTGGTTGCTTCTGAAGTATGGAGTTATGATCCTGATAAAATCTTAGGTATAATCATCGGATATGTTCCATTTGAAGAGTACATGTTTTTTATTTTACAGACCTTTTTAATAGGTTTGACATTCATCCTGATATATAGGCAATTTTCTGGAAAAATCTCAAAGAGTAAGGAGTCAGTAATGAAAATGGGTCTAAAAAATCTATTGGTGATTCTTCCAGTTCTCTCAATCTGGGTAATCTCTTTAGTCACTTTTTTTTCGCAAATTGAGAGTTTAAATTATTTAAATTTGATACTACTATGGGCTTTACCTCCCATCTCTGTTCAACTTCTCTTTGGAGCAGATATATTGTGGGAAATGAAAATTCCAGTTTCATTAACTATAGGACTAGGTACAATTTATTTTGCTATTACCGATGCAATTGCTATTCAAGATGGAATTTGGGAAATCTCACCATTTCAAACGATAAATATTCTCTTAGGTGGCATCCTACCTATTGAAGAATTCACATTTTTCTTAGTTACAAATGTTCTGATCACATTTGGATTATCATTACTTATTTCACAGAGGAGTTATGAAAGAATTACTGGAATCCAAAATTGGATTAAAACAAGGTTATAATCGAATAAAAGATAAGATCAAACTAAATAGAGAAATTATCTTAGTATTAATTCTCAATAAATATCCTTGAGTGGTACAGTAACAATGGAGATTATTCCACTTGCAGCTGAGTCTCTTGGTTCACGAGGAATGTGCGTTTTTATAAAAACAGAAGATCAGAAAATTTTAATAGATCCTTCAGTTTCCCTAGGGCCGTTAAGATATAGCTTGAAACCACACTTAAAGGAAATCGCTGCAGCCTATTTATCACGCCAATTGATCCTGAAAGCAGTAAAAAATACCTCGATAATCATACAAACACATTATCACGGAGATCATTTTACATTAGGGGTTAATAGGCCATATGAATTTACAAATCAAGAAATGCAAAATAAAATCTATGGAAATACAGACAAAATTATATTAGCCAAAGATCCTAAGAAGAATATTAATTATAATCAGAAGAAAAGAGCATACTGGTTATGGAAAAAAAAGATTACAATCCATTCAGCAGATAATAATCAATTCATATATGGTAAGACACGAATAATATGTTCTCTTCCCTTACCCCATGGGAAAGAAGGGTCTCATTCTGGATGGGTTATTTCTGTTTTCATTGAAGATTCGCAGGATAGTGTCTTATTTACATCCGATGTCCATGGTTTAGAAAGTGAGGCAGCCCTTAACTTTATCTTGAAATATAAATCAAACCATTTAATTCTGGATGGTCCCTCAACTTATCATCCAAAACAAACTGAAGAGGACACAAGAATGGCATTTAATAGAATTAAAAGAATCTTAAATAATCAATTTTATCTGGATCATCATTTTCTAAGAGATAAAAATTGGAGACAGATTTTAATAGAACAAAATCTTGAAAATAAGGCTCTACCTTTATCAAGTTTATTCATAAAGGAACCATTATGCTTGGAAAGCCTTCGAGATGAGCTACATGACCAAATGCCAATGAGTGAATTTGGAATAAATTTTTACACATTTTTTCAAGAACAACAGGAAAAAGTACTACCAATAATTAAGGATCAAGCTACTTTGCTACCATTCGCAAATCTTGAAAAGCTTCTTTAAACAGGAGTAATTATTATGATACCTAACCAGTGGTACGCAGTTATAGAATCTCGTGAGATAAAGAGAGGAGAGGTTCTAGGAGTAACCCGAATGGGAATGAAATTAGCATTTTGGAGAACGAGTGATAATAGCCTTTATTGCATTAAAGATCAATGCATTCATCGAGGAGCAGCCTTGAGTAAAGGAGATGTGATTCATCATCATTTACAGTGTCCTTTTCATGGATTCGAGTATGATTATACTGGGAAAGTAAAGATAATTCCAGCTATAGGAAGAAATTCGAAAGTACCAGAATATTTTAAACAAGACACCTTTACTATAAAAGAAATCGGTGGATTAGTATTTCTTTGGTGGGGTGAACCTGAAATTGATCCAAAGAATCTTCCAACGATTCCAATGTTTAAGGAATTAACTGAAAAAAGCTTTAAATATAATACAATAACTGATCATTGGGCAGTTCATTATTCTTTGGCAATTGAAAACCAACTTGATGTCGTTCACTTACCTTTTGTCCACAAAACTACAATTGGGAGAGGAAATCGTACAGTTGTTCTTGGACCAGGAGTTGAGCTACTAGATGAAAATGGGGTAAATGAACTCCAAGTTTGGGTTCGTAATGAACAAGATGTAGGGCAAAACTCCATTCAAAAGGAAATTCCAAGAATCAATAATGCGATGCTTTATTTCAGGTTTCCAAACATTTGGATGAATAGAATCAGTGATAATATAAGAATTTTTGTTGCATTTAGTCCTATAGATGATATGAATACACTTATGTATGTTAGATTTTATCAAAAGGGAGGACTTTCATTTTTCCGATCCTTTTTTGGAAAATTAGGAGCTCTAGGTAATCGAATCATACTTAGACAGGATAAAAGAGTAGTACTTACTCAGAATCCGAAAAAATCCTCATATTCAATGGTTGAACAGAAATTAATTCATGGAGATAGACCAATAATTGAATATCGGAAATTAAGAAGCGAATTAAAAGCTCGAATAAAGTCTTCTTTATAAGGAATTATTAGCACTTTAATTCAACCATATGATTAATCAAAAATGATTTTTTTCGCTGCTACTCCAAGCCATCCAGGAACATGTCGTGTTTTTACAATCTTTAATTTAAACTTATAAAAAAGGCTTAGAAACTCCTTAAGGCTTAAAGGTTTTTCATAGCCAAAGATCCATTGCCCCGTGCCAACAAGATACATTTTATTGATTTTGTAAAACAAATCAGGAGTTGGTACCCAGCATATTAGCCAACCTCCTACTTTAACATGTTTTACATGATTTTCAAACACAATAAATTGTTCTTTTTCTGTAAAATGCTCAAGAAGACCATGGGAATGAACAAAATCGAACTTTTTATAGAGATTTATTCTTAAGACGCTTTCTAAATGCGTTATTACATTAATTTTTGCCTGAGAATAGGTAAATACCGCCATAGAAAGAGCCTGTTTAGAGTGATCAACTAATGTGGGGATTAATTGAAAATTTTTAGCAAGACGAAGAGAAATTTGACCTGTTGATGAACCAAGTTCTAGTAATTGACCTTTTGGTATGTCCAATCCTGATAATAAAATCCTATAATTCCGCCAAACTGTGAAAAAGTAATGAGCTCGAATAATTGGTGAATAACTGATATGTGCGTAGTGATCCCAATCAGCTTGAGTCATTTTCGTTAATATCCAATATCAGAATTTGGTTCTTTAAAGAGGGTGGATCCATAAGAATTTTATCATGTAATAGCTACATTTATGGAAATATCATTCTGCATTATGCATACATAGTTACATAAACCGAAGAAAAGATGATCTTTGAGATAAGTTTTTATGTTTTTCAACTAAGTGGAGCCATTCTTATGTTGCTAGTATTGAAAATGAAAAAAAATTGAACAATAAGAATTCTAGATTCCTTAACACTGTTTAAATCTGTTTTATTTTTATGATTTAAAATTTCTTTTTCTTTTTCAAGCGATGTAAAGTTAGCACTGATAGCAAAATGATTGAAACAATCCAAGAAAACCCAAATGTAATAAGAGGGATTTGGGTTAAGGTACTTAGGGTCGTTGTTGGGTTTATTGCTGATTTTATTGAGGTAATTTTCGATGTTGATAAGTCTTCGGTAGATTGGGTTGTGGTAGTTTGTGATGTTGATGGTTCTTCAGTTAATTGAGTTAAGGTAGTTTCTGAAGTTATCAGTTCATCAGATTGATAATAAATTAATTTAAGAAATGGATATTCATAAGCGAATGGAGGAAATCTCTCTACTATTAAAGGTTGTGTGTAACGTACGAATCGGGGGCCATGGTAAGAAATAGTTACCTGATGGATGTACATGATATCGACAAGAGTTAGTGTTTCAGTAGACCAATAACTGAAGAACGGTTGCAGTTCAATTCCCCATTGTTCCCAAAACTGGCCCAGAGGTATTATTGGGCTTGCAAATTTTAAGAGAGCTTTGGATTGATTTATGAAATTTCCATAGAACTGTTTTCCAATAT